>CAMDHE010000053.1 GCA_945898095.1 Roseateles toxinivorans
TGATGCTCGAGGTGGCCAGCGGCCGCAAGAAGACCTGGGCCGAACATTGGAAGCTGCACAACGCCCTGGTGCTGTTCAATCCGGCGCCAGTGACCTGAGCAGGCGACGGCGCAAGGCGCTCGCCGGTCCGAGCGTGGAAAGTCAACGCCCCCCGGCTCCCTAAAGTCGACTGAGCGGCTCAAGCCGGTAACATGCCGGAAGCACCCCGAATCCGCGGCAAGAGCAACAGGAAAAATCACATGAAACTGGTCAGTTTTATAGCAAATAGCAGCACCCGCATCGGCGTTATCGATGGCGATGAATTGGTCGACCTGCTGGCCGTGCATGGCCAGGAGGCCTGCTTTGATTCAGCCCAACTGGCCTCACTCGGCGACATGATTTCGCTGATCGCCAACTGGGACAGCGTCAAGGCGGCAGTGGGCCATTGCGTCGCCAGCAGCGCACAAAAAGGCATTGGCCGCCAGCCACTGGCCAGCGCCAAGCTGGCCGCACCGCTGATGCCGAGCACCATCCTGTGTTCGGGCAGCAACTACCTGAGCCACAACAAGGAAAAAGCCAATGCCGACACCAGCGGTCGCGAGCCCGAATTCTTCGTCAAGACCAGCGATTGCGTGATCGGGCCAGGGCAGCCCATCGTGCTCGACCGCAGACTGACCAACAAGCTCGACGGCGAAGTGGAACTGGCGATCGTGATCGGCAAGGCCGGCCGCCATATCCCGGTTGATCAAGCGCTTGACCATGTGTTCGGCTACACCATCGTCAACGATGTCACCGCCCGCGACCGCCAAGTGCGCCCGCGTCCTGATGGGTCCTACTGGTACGAACTCGGCCGCGGCAAGGTGTTCGACGGTAGCGCGCCGATCGGGCCTTGCATCGCCACGGCTGACGAAGTCGGCGACCCGCAACAGCTGATGGTCAAGTCATGGGTCAACGGTGAGCTGCGGCAGATTTCCAGCACCTCGCAAATGATCTGGACCTGTGCCGAACTGATCCATTTCTTCTCGATCAACATGACCTTGCAGCCCGGCACCGTGATCATCACCGGCACGCCCAGCGGCACCGCCTGGTCGACCGACAAGAGCCTTGGCGGCAACTGGTCAGGTGTCGATGGCATGGTGCCCGCCACCGGCTACCTCAAGGGCGGCGACGTGATCACTTGCGAGTTGTCGAAAGTCGGCCAACTCGAGAACCCGGTCGTCGAAGGCTGAGCGGGCCCACAGATCTGCCGCGCCCACAGGCCGGCAGGTTTTCGACAGCATGTCGATCAATGGCCAGCAGTCGGGTCCGTGACGATGGCCCAGGCTTCACGCGGCGAGACGATGCGCATGGCCGAGGTGGTCAATTGCAGTTCGTTCCAGCTCAAAACCCGCTTGTCTCCGGTGACAAAAAGATCGATCCCCGATGCTGCTGCAGCGGCCACCAGACGCCTGTCGTTGTCAGCTGCCGGTTCATCGACATCAGCAATCAATTGCGCCACCCGCCATTCAGCCGGCGCCCTGCACGTTGACGTAGATGGCGTAAAGCGAGTGGCTGCTGGCCATGAAGAGCCGGTTCCGACGCTCGCCGCCAAAACAAAGGTTGGCACAGCGCTCGGGCAAATGGATATGTCCGATTGCCAGCCCTTGCGGATTGAAGACACGTACGCCGTCGAGCAAAGCCGGCGATGCACCTTGACGCCCGTCGCTGCCCCAGCCACACCAGATATTGCCGTCCATGTCGACGGCGATACCGTCAAGGGCACCAGCGCCTTCGGCATCGATCTGCCGGCGTTTGTTCGAGAGCTGGCCGTCGACAGCCAAGTCGTAGGCCCAGACCAGCCGGCTGGGTGCAGCGCGACTTTCAACCACATAGAGCACTGATTCGTCAGGCGAAAAGGCCAGGCCGTTAGGGCCGGCCAGATCGGTGATCACCTGATGCAGCGCGCCGCTATCGGGGTCGATCCGATAGACCGCCTGCGGCAGCTCGGAGGCGGCCGGTTCGCCCTCCCACCAGCCGTGGATGCCGAACGGGGGATCGGTGAACCAGATGCTGCCGTCGCGCTGGCAGACGATGTCATTCGGTGAGTTCAGGCGTTTGCCGTCAAAGCGATCGGCCAGCACGGTGATGCTGCCATCGATCTCGGTACGGGTGACGCGCCGTGTCAGATGCTCGCAGGCCAGCAGCCGACCCTGACGGTCGCGCGCCAGGCCATTGGCCTGATTCGACGGCTCACGGAAACTGCTTACCGAGCCCGATGCCTCGTCCCAGCGCAGGATGCGGTTGCCAGGGATGTCGCTCCAGAGCAAGCAGTGGTGGTCGCCGAACCACTGCGGCCCCTCGGACCAGCGGCAGCCGCTGGCAAGTTGTTCGACGCTGCTGCTGTAGACCCGGTATTTCAAGAACTCAGGCTCAAGCACCTCGACCGCCGAGTCAGGGTAGCGGCTGTTCGGAGAAAACGAGATGTGTGGAGCGTTGGGCATGGCCAGAGTTTGACTGAGTTCGCTCATTTGAGCAGCAAATCGGGAAGCCACATCGCGAAGCCGGGCACATAAGTCACCAGCATCAGCGTGCCGACCAGTGAAGCATGGGTGGTGACATTGAGCGCGTAGTCGGCGGCATTGCCCTCCTTCTTCATCTGCGGAATCAGCAATCTGCAAGCAGATAGGGTAGGGTCGGTGGCGATGATTGCTCCTCGGGTCGGGCCTTGGGTTGATCGGTCCAATCAGGACATGCCGAACGGGCCGAACCCCAGGAAACTGCCGCCCTGCAGCAGATTGGGCAATGCCTTTGGATCAGGACTGACCAGGATATGGCCGATGCGGTCACGGTAAGCCTCGGCGTTGTCCTGCGGTTGGTAGCCGATGCGGGCCCATTCGGCATCCGCGTCGTACCAGCGTTGGCTGTTGGCGCTGACGCCATAGACCACCAAAGCGCCCACGTCGACCGCCGTGAGTGCTGCCAGCACCAAGCGCACCAGGTCGGCATGGCTGAGCCAGGATGACAGCGCGCGCCGGTCCGGCGGTTCAGCTGTGGCCGTGCCGATACGCAAGCTCACGGTCTCGATGCCATAGCGGTGGAAGTACAACTGGGCCGTCGCCTCGCCGAACAACTTGCTGACGGCATAGTTGCCGTCGGGACGGGCGGACTGCGTGGCCGAGACCCGGTCTTCGATGTCATAGCAACCGGTGACATGGTTTGAACTGGCGAACACCACCCGCCGCACGCCGTTCAGGCGTGCCGCCTCGTAGAGGTTGTGCACACCCCGGATATTGGCTTGCAGGATGGGCTCGAACGGCCCTTCGAAAGACACGCCGCCAAAATGCACCACCGCGTCGATGCCGGCCATCAATCCCATCACCGCTGAGCCATCGGCCAGATCGCAGGGACTGGCCTCGACCAGACCTCGCGCATCCAGCGCGCCCACCAAGTCGGACAAAACCAGCTTCTGACAGGCTTGTCGCAATGGCGCCGCAAGCACCAGGCCAAGCGCGCCGGCCGCACCTGTCAGGAGCAGATTTTCAAAAGGTCTGGAAGCAATTGTCATCGCGAAAAATTGGGGGGAACAAGCGGTTCAGGATCTACCCGCTGAGCAAGGATTCTGAAGGTCAGTAGAATATCAAAACATTGTTTCATTTTTTTCAGGGTATTCCATGACCAGACCCTTCCGGGTGGTTTCCTTCGGCGAGTGCATGCTCGAATTACAAGGTCAGGCCTTTGGCACCATGCAGCAGAGCTACGGCGGAGACAGCTTCAATACAGCCGTCTACTTGGCACGTTGCGGCCGTCGCCAGGGTCTGCAGGTGGATTACGCCACGGCGCTCGGCGATGACAGCATGAGCGATGGTTTGCTGGTTCGCTGGCACGATGAAGGCCTCGGCTTGGGGCTGGTACGCCGGATCGCCGGCAAGCTGCCAGGCTTGTATCTGATCGAAGTTGATGCCAAGGGCGAAAGGCATTTCAGCTACTGGCGCGGGCAGAGCGCAGCGCGCGACTATTTCGACTTCGGGGCCGGACTCACGCCACTGGAAACACAGATCGACAACATTGATGCGCTTTACCTCAGCGGCATCAGCCTGGCCATCCTGCCACCCGAGGGGCGTGAGCGCCTGGCCGAATTGGCTCGCCGCTTGCGTGAGCGTGGGGCGATGGTGGTTTTTGACAACAATTACCGGCCGCGCTTGTGGCGCGATGCCAAAGACGCAAAAGCCGCCTTCAGTCAGATGCTGACCCATGCCAGCTTGGCCCTGTTGACGCTTGACGATGAGATGGCTCTGTGGGGCGATGCCGGCTCGCCTGCGGCGGCCCTGGAACGCGCCTTGGCCACAAACTGCCCCGAAGTGGTGGTCAAGCACGGCGCCCAAACCACCTGGGTGCGCAGCGAAGGTCTGGCTCCGATTGCTGTGCCCACCGAACCGGTAGCGCTGGTCGTGGACACCACCGCCGCCGGCGATTCGTTCGCGGGCGCCTACCTGGCAGCGCGCATCTCGGGTCTGACGCCAGCGCTGGCAGCAGCAGCAGGCAACCGTCTGGCGGCAAGGGTGGTGCAGCACCGCGGCGCGGTGATCCCGGTCGAGGCCATGGCCGATCTGCTGCGTCCCTGAGCCGTCGGCAGCCAGTCAGCCAGGGTGTTCGCGCCAGCGCCAGATCGTCCGCAGGTTTGACAAGGCCAGGCAGGCCTCCAGCAGGCTGCCTCCGATCGAGCCGACCGCTAGATTGTTGACCAGCCACAACAGCGTGCCGAGCAGCATCCAGGCCCGCATGCGCCGCCCATGCATGAAGAACAATGCGGTGGTGCCGATGCACGAGGCCGCGATCGGCAGCAGTGATTGCCAACCCTCGGCCAGCCAAACACCACAGGCCAGGCTCAAGGCCACGAAACACAGGCCCAATGCCGGCCGCCGCCCGCGCAGCGAAGCCAGCGAACGCAGCATCGACACCGCCGTGCTCGCCACTGCCGTGGCTTGCCCCAGCAGCGCGAAATGCAGGATGTAAGCGCCGCATTCGGCTGCCATAAACAGCTTGAAGCGGCGGTCGTTGGTCTGGGCGAAGCAAGCCATGCCGAGGACAAAAGCCGCGTAGCCGCTCAGTTGGGTGGGGCTCAAAAGCCAAGCCAAGTCAGGTGCAATGGTCATCGGGCGGGTTTGGATTCAGCCAATGCACGGGGTCCATGCCCAGCACCGCTTCGCCGAGCAAGAGTCGGCGTAAGCGCTTCTTCATCGACGCTGTCGGTCAAACAGCGATGCCCAGCCGGCCATCGGGCTCATATCGGCCTGCCGCCAGTTGCCTGTGTCGAACGCCAGCCTTGTCGCCGCATAGCGCGGGTAGCCGCGGGCAGCGCCGTCGCGTTCGCTGTCGATGATCTTGCCGCGACCCTCGGCCACATCCGAGAGTAGTTTGAAGTCGATCGGGTCTCGGTCCCAAGGTCTGGCGCCAGCAGTCAGAGGCAGCGCCTGTTCCAATTCCTGCACCGGCAGCACGCGAAAATCGGGCGGCAGATAGGGCGTCTGCGGCTTGATGATGCGGGCGGTGCTCTGGGTATAGCTGCCGGTCTGCGCGACCGGCTGGCCGACACCGTCCACCGCCAGGTTGTCCTGCAGATGCAGTTCCAGATCGCCCTGGCCGCCGAGCGCGAACAGCGGCGTATTGCCCTTGGTGTCGGGGCCATGCCGCAGCACATTGGCCACCAGCGCCAGCTTGCCGGTCAGGAAGGGGTAGCCCACCCACTCATGCGCCACCAGGTTGTAATGCACGGCCTTGGCGCCTGGGTTGTAGATCAGGTTGTTGACCATCGCCGCCTGTACGCCACCTTTGAAAAGCGCATTGCGCTCGCGGTTTGAGGCGTAGACATTGCCAAGCAGCAGGATGCCGGTGGCGTTGTCATGAATCAGGCTGCCCTTGGAATGCTCACCCTTTTCATGCACCGAATCGCTCAAGCCCTCATAGATCAGGTTGTTGCTGTAGGTGATGTCATGCGAGGTGTTGCGGCGCCAAGCCTCGACATCGGCGCCCTTGAAGCGCGGTCCGCTGATCGACAGGTTCTCGTCGCTGGCCCAGGAAAAACTGCAATGGTCGACGATCACCTGATGGGCCGAACCGGTGGTCGAGATGCCGTCCATGTCTTTGCCGCTGCGCTTGGCTTGGCCGGCCTCGCCAGGGCGGAACATCAGGTGTTGCACGATCACATCATGCGTGGCGATTTTGGTTTCGCCACGGATCAAGGTGATGCCAGGGTGCGGTGCAGTCTGGCCGGCAATGGTGATGAACGGTTGGCGGATGGCCAGGCCCTGGTTGTCAAGGTCGATGACTCCGCCGACCTCGAAAACGACGGTGCGCGCACCGCTGCCGGTCACAGCTTCGCGCAGCGAGCCAGGCCCTGCGCCCTGCAGGTTGGTGACTTTGACGGTGCGCCCACCGCGCCCGCCGATCGTCCCGACTGCCCAGCCTGGTACATCGTAGGTAGCGCGGTTGAGTCCCGGCCAGGCGGTCTGAGCCCCGAGGCTGGCGCAATCCGGCCCGGGAAGAAAGGCTTCGCGAAACGCGGGCAGCTGTTCGGCCAGGATTTTCGCCATCAAATCGGCAAAGATGCAGGCGCCCTTGGCGCCCAGATGGGTGCGGTCGAAGCCGTTGCTCCCACCTTTTTCAGGCTCGCCGGCTGCGGGTGGTGGCGCCATCGCCAGCGTATCGGCCTCGGCATTGCCCATGGTCTGGACTGCTGCAGCGCTGAGCGCATTCAGGTCGATGAGCGGCACCTGTTCTGCTTTGGCGACCGCCCGCGCGGCATCAGCCCAACCCGACAGATCGTTTTGCAACGCAGCGCCTTTGAAGCTGCGACGCGTCAGCGGTGTGACCAGCACGGGACGGCCGCCCGCCGCCCGCACATCGGCCACATAACGCGCCAGGTTCTGAGGAAATTCGGTTGCCAGATCGGTCGATCGGCCCAGTTTGCCAGGTTGGTCGTTATGGCCGAACTGGATCAATACATAGTGGTTGACGCCGACCGGGCCGGCTTTCAGTCTTGCCAGCACCCGATCCCAGAGTCCCTCGCTGCGATAGCTGGCGCTACTGCGCCCGCCACGCGCCAGGTTCAGGCAGGCCAGCGCGGGATCCATCCGCTGGCACAGCGCGTCGCCATAGCCGGTGCGCGGGCCCATCGTTGAATCACCTACCAGCAACAAGGCCGCTGGTGCCGCCTCAACGGCCGCTGCCGCTAAAAGCAGCGCAGCTGCCATGGTGAAAATTTTCACAGCGGCCCTTCTGCCTGGCTTGCAGTTAACGCCGGCGCCGACACGATGAAGTCCTGCCGATCAGCCGGCGCTCAATGGCAGCGATCAGAAGCTGTAGCGCATGCCGACCACGAACTCACGACCGGTCACATTGTTGACCACCGAGCTGTTGCGCAGCCGGCTGATGAACTGATCATTCGCCTGATTGGTCAAGTTGACGCCTTCCAGCGTGAAATCGAGCTTGTCGTTGTACTTGTAGGCAATCTGCGCATCGATGTTGAGGGTCTTGTTCTTGCCCTCGACGTCGTTGTTGTTCTGGCCCGGCACGCGAGTCAGATAAGCCTCACGCTGCGATCCCGAAATGCGGGCACTGAACTTGCCATCGTCGTAGTACAACGTCGCGTTCCAGGCCTTCGGAGACAGATTGATCAAGTCGTCGGTGATCGTGCTTGTGCTGGTCGGCGACACGACGTAGACGATTTTCGACTTCACATAGGTGTAGTTGAGCAGCGTCCCGAAGTTCTTGCCCCAGCTCGGCAGAAAGGTGAACGGCTGCTGGAAGTTGAGCTCGAAGCCCTGCAGCTTGCCGCCATCGGTGTTGATCGGCGCCGAGACTGCGAAGACCTCGTCGCCCGTCATGCCAGCGGGCAGCAATGCCATCGGCAAACCGGTCTGGTTGTAGGGCAGGTTGGTCCTCAGGGTCTGGATATAGGTCTTGATGTTCTTCTGGAACAGACCGAGGCCAACGAAGGCATTCTTCGCGTGATACCACTCAACGCTGGTGTCAAAGGTGTCAGCACGGAATGGCTTCAGCGTCGGGTTGCCGCCGGAATAGGTCAGCGTGCCAGAAGTGCTGAGCGTGCCGCCCGGGCTCAGATTGGAAAGCTGCGGACGTGCCATGACCTTGGCCGCAGCCGCCCGCACGACCACATTGCGCGACAGATCCGCAGAGAGGTTCATCGATGGCAGCCAGTCGGTGTAGGTGTTCTCGGCCGTCACCTGCTTGGCCGGTGTGGCTGCCAGATAACCGTCGGCCACCATCTTGGTCTGGACGTAGCGCGTACCAAAGTTGCCGCGCAACGGGATCCCGCCCAGACGAGTGTTGAAGTCGGCCATCAAGAAGCCGCCGGTGTCGGTCTCGGTCACCGAGCGGTTGTTGCCTCGTGCATTGCCGTTCTCGATCGACGACATCGTGTAATCGCCGGGACCACCGGCCGTACCGGTCTTCAGGCAGTTGCAGTAGATGTCGTAGGCCGAAGCAATCGCGTTCAGGTTGGGGATCACCCAGGATGTAGGCGTTCCTGCAGGCAGGCTCTGGCCCTTGCCGAAGGCTGTCAGCGTGGTCAGAAGGCTGGCAGGAGAAATTCCTACAGGCACGGTGTTCATTGTCTCGACCGTACGGCGCGACTCAAAGCTGACAAAGGAGATCTTCTTGTAGTCGCCGCCGAACTTCAACATCAGCTTGTCGGGAATTGCGTCCCAGGCCACGTCCACATGGGCCAGATCGCTGGTGTTGGTGACGCCATTCGGGCGCAGACGCACTTCACTGGGCGTGAAGTTGCTGATGCTGGACGAACCCACCGGCACGCCGATGATCTGCAGACCGGTGCTGAGGTCGCTCGGGTTCAAGGTGCCGTAGTTAATCGCCGGTGCGCGACTGTTGCCGCGGAAATCGATTTCATAGCCATTGACATTGGCCGCGTCCAGCGTGGTCGTCGTCTGGATCGGATTGTCGAACTTGGATGTCGCCCGGCCGATCTTGGCGGTCAGCTTGACGGTGTTGCCGATGTCCTGTTCCAGCGTCAGCGTCGGTTGGGTAAAGGTGGTGGTGAGCCGGTCGAAACGCGACTCCGATCGGATGTCAACGCCGTTGTACTTGCCGTACAAAAGGCTGCCATTGGCATCGTAAATGTTGCTGACCACGGTGGTCTGCGATTTGCCGCCTTGCGACAGACTGCGGCTGAACGAAATGGCTTCCAGGAAATCTTCCTGGCGAGTGGCGTCAAGCTTGGAGTACAGCATGTCCAGCGTTACCAGGCTGCCCTGGGCCGGCTTGATCTGGAACGAACCCGTCAGGCCCAGGCGCTCTTGTTCATGTGTCAGGCGGCCGTAACGCGGAAGGCGCGGATGGAAATTTGCGGCCTTGCTGGCATCGTTGTAAGCCGCAATGCTTTCGGTTGTGTTCGCAGCACGGAGCACGCCCTGAGCGGCGGGACCGCAGGTGGTGGCAGTGGAGCCGGATGGCAGCGTCGTGCCGGTGGCGATCGTCGCGCCTTGCGGCGGGCACCAGCCACCCGATGACGGGCCGTTGTCCCAACGCACGGTGCTGAAACCTTCTTCAAGCAACTGACGCTTGGAATATGCACCGGAGAGCAGAACACCGATCTTGTTGTCGGCAAAAGTATTCGACAACAGGAAGTTGCCTTTTGGTGTTGCCTTGCCGGACAGGTCGTTGTATTGCCCCTTCAGTCCGACTACGGCGGTCAGGCCCTTCTTCAGATCGAACGGGCGGCTAGTCTGCAACTCGACTGTTGCACCCAGCGAGCCCTCGTCGACATCGGCCGAGCTGCTCTTGCGCACGGTCAGCGAATTGAACAGGTCAGCAGAAAAAACGTTGAAGTCAAAGCCCCGTGAACGGTTGGCGCCGCCCGAACTGTCGGTACCGCCGGTAGTTGCCAGCCCTTCGACGCCATTGATGCGCACGCGGGTGAAGTCCTGGCCGAGGCCTCGCACCGTGATGCTGCGGCCTTCGCCGGCATCGCGGTCGATCACCACGCCGGGTACCCGTTGCAGCGCTTCGGCCAGATTGGTGTCGGGGAACTTACCGATGTCTTCTGACTTGATCACGTCGACGATGCCGCCGTCTTCACGCTTCTTGTTCAGCGCCGTTTCGAGCGAAGCGCGGTAGCCGCTGATGACAACGGTCTCGACCACCGCCGGCTTGGCCGACTCGGTTTGCGCTTGCACGCCGCTAGCCAGGGTCAGGATGGCCAAGGAAATGGCTGAAGGCAGAAGTCGGGGCGAACGGATTGTGTAATGTGGGTTCATGAGGAAGTCTCCAGATGGTTTCTCAAAGCGGCTTGCCGGAACAAGCCATCCGCCGGACTACCTGTCGATGCAGGCATGCCACGGCGGGGTTTCAACGATTCAGGCGCACGGAGGGCGCAACGGTAAATTTGCTGCCGGACGCTGTAGTGCAGCCGGCGCAAGATTGCTGCTCCGCCTAGAGGTAATCCTCGCGGCGGGGTGAAAATTGGTCCAGCAGCACGCTGCCATCCTCGAGGGCGACGACGCCATGGGTCTGTAGTCGCGCCGCGATGAAGGCGTCGCCAACACGCAGCACCCGCCGAACGCCGGCAACTTCGGCGTCAAACGAGCCCGCCAGCACATAAGCGATCTGGTCATGCCTATCATGGGCATGCGGGGTACCGATGGCGCCCTTGTCGAAATGCACCAGCACCGACATAAGTTCGGTCGTATGCCCGACGATTTTTCGGCGGATGCCGTCGCCCAGTTCGGTCCAGGCGACCTTGTCATTTTCGAAATATGGGTTCATGTAATGGTCCGCAATCCGTGTTGCAGCCGAACTATACATTGGTGAACAAAAAAATGGAACAATGGTTCACTAGAGAAAAACCATTAGTCCGGAAAAACTTTGCCTGAGCTATGATTGCCGCTGCCCCATCTAGAGAGCACCCCGCTGATGCGCAAGAACCAGCCATCCAGCATGCTTCAGCCCACAGGAAATTCCATGCAAATTCGTCAACCCATCCACAGTGAACATGCCCGTACGCTCGACACCGAAGGCCTGCGCCGGCATTTTCTGGTCGAGGATCTGTTCCAGCCTGACACCGCCACATTGACCTACAGCCAGATCGACCGCATCATCGTAGGCGGCATCATGCCGGTCGGCGAGACGGTCAGCTTAGCGCCTGAACTCGGCCGCCACACCGGCACTGATTTCTTTCTGCAGCGCAGGGAACTGGGCCTGATCAACATCGGCGGCGCAGCCCGCGTGACGGTCGACGAGCAGGTCTTCGAGGTCGGCCCGCGCGAGGCGCTCTACGTTGGTCAAGGCGCCCGTTCGCTGGCCTTTGAAAGCGTTGATGCGGAAAAGCCGGCCAAGCTCTACTTCAACTGCGCGCCTGCCCACACGGCTTACCCGCACCGCAAGGTCACGCTGGCCGAGGCATCGCCGGAAACTCTGGGTTCGGCAGAAACCAGCAACTGCCGCACGATCTACAAATTCCTGGTGCCCGATGTACTGCCCACCTGCCAGTTGCTGATGGGCATGACCCAACTCGAGAACGGCAGCCTCTGGAACACCATGCCTTGCCACACCCATGACCGGCGCATGGAGGTGTATTTCTACTTCGACATGAACGACAACGGCGTGGTTTTTCACATGATGGGTGAGCCCACCCAGACACGCCACCTGGTCGTACGCAATGAACAGGCGGTGATCAACCCGAGTTGGTCCATCCATACCGGCGTAGGCAGCCAAGCCTACACCTTCATCTGGGGCATGGTGGGTGAAAACCAGGTCTTCAAGGACATGGACCATATCCCGATGAGCGCCCTGCGCTGAAACCACTGCAACCGGATCCTCTCTCGTGAGTCTCAATAATTTCCAACTCGCCGGCCGCGTGGCCATCGTGACGGGCTGCAATACCGGCCTGGGTCAAGGCATGGCGCGGGCGCTGGCCGAAGCCGGTGCCGACATCGTCGGAGTCAACACCAGTGACCCGGCGGACACCCGCTCCCAGGTGGAGGCAATGGGCCGGCGCTTCCTTGACCTGCGCGCCGACCTGTCGAACATCAGTTGCATCGACGGCCTGATGGAGCAGGCCAGGAGCCTGACCGGACAGGTCGACATCCTAGTCAACAACGCCGGCATCATCCGCCGCGACGATGCCATCAAGTTCAGTGAAAAAGACTGGGATGACGTCATCGACCTGAACCTGAAGTCGGTATTCTTTTTCGCTCAGGCCGCTGCGCGCCAGTTCATGGCTCAAGGCACCGGCGGCAAGATCATCAACATCGCCTCGATGCTGTCTTTTCAGGGCGGTGTGAGGGTGCCGTCATACACCGCATCAAAGAGTGGCGTAATGGGCATCACCCGTTTGCTGGCCAACGAATGGGCCCAGCATGGCATCAATGTCAATGCGATCGCTCCTGGTTATATGTCGACCAAAAACACCGCAGCGCTGCGCGAGGACGCAGGCCGCAGCGCGATGATCCTCGAGCGCATTCCGGCGGGTCGCTGGGGCACACCCGATGATCTGGCCGGCCCGGTGGTTTTCCTTGCGTCGCGCGCCTCCGACTATGTGCACGGCTACACCATTGCGGTGGACGGCGGCTGGCTGGCCCGCTGAAAAAGGATCACGATGTACGAGAACAAACGCCTTGGATTCCTTTTCGTCCTGCCGTTTGTGCTGGGCGTGCTGGGTTTCAAGTTGTTCCCCTTCGTGATGAGTTTTGCGCTCAGCTTCACTCAGTACGACATCATCGATCCGCCGATCTTTACAGGTCTGGAGAACTACCGCGAACTCTTCGGCGAGGACCTGCTGTTCCGCAAGTCGCTGGGCGTGACGATGCTGTTCGCGGTATTGGCCGTACCGCTGCGGGTCGGGTTCGCCTTGTTCATCGCGCATGTGCTGAACTTCCAGCTACGCGGCATCAACTACTTCCGGGCAGCTTTTTACCTGCCGTCGATCCTTGGCGGTTCGATCGCGGTAGCCGTGCTGTGGCGCTTCATCTTCGCCAAATACGGGCTGGTCAACGGTATTCTGGCTAAGTTGAATATCGAGCCGATCGCCTGGCTGGCCGATGAAAATTTCTCGATGTGGACGATCGTGCTGCTGTTCACCTGGCAGTTCGGTTCTGCGATGGTGATCTTCCTGGCAGCGCTGCAAAACGTGCCGCAATCGCTCTATGAGGCGGCAGAGATCGACGGCGCCAGCCGCAACCAGCAGTTCTGGAAAATCACCGTGCCGCTGATCACGCCGGTGATCTTCTTCAACATGATCATGCAGATGGTGCAGGCCTTCCAGGAATTCAACGGACCCTATGCCATCACCGAAGGCGGCCCGCTGAATTCCACCTATGTGCTGGCGCTCTACATCTACGACCAGAGCTTCCGCTTCTTTAATCTGGGCTATGGCGCAGCATTGTCCTGGGTGCTGTTCGGGTTGGTGGCCGGACTGAGTGCCTTGTCGTTCTGGAGTTCGCGCTACTGGGTTTTCTATGCGGGTGAGAAGGACGACGGACGATGACTTCCTCCCAGGATCGCGCAGCCAAGCTGCTGCGCTACACCGCCTTGCTGGCCGTGGCAGTGGTGATGCTCTACCCGCTACTCTGGCTGGTCGGAGCCACCTTCAAGAGCAACCAGCAGATCTTTTCCGAGATCGGATTCTGGCCGGACAAGTTCGAATTCGGCGCCTATGCCAAGGGCTGGAAGACCAGCACTGAATACACCTTCGCCACCTATTTCCTGAACTCGCTACTGATCGTGGTGCCGCGCATCATCGTCACCGTGATCTCATGCGTGCTGGTGGCCTATGCGTTTGCGCGTTTCGAGTTCTTCGGCAAGAAGCTGCTGTTCGGCGTGATGGTCAGCACGATGATGCTGCCGCTGATTATCCTGCGGCTGCCGCAATACCTGATGTTCCGGGAACTCGGCTGGCTCGACACCTACCTGCCGCTGATCCTGCCATCGGCCTTCGCCACCGACACCTTCTTCGTGTTCATGCTGGTGCAGTTCCTTCGCGGCATTCCGCGTGACATGGAAGAGGCCGCGATGATCGACGGCTGCAATTCGCTGCAATTGCTCTGGCACATCATCATGCCGCTGCTCAAGCCGGCCATCATTTCGGTGGTGGTGTTCCAGTTCATCTGGACGATGAACGATTTCATGGGGCCATTGATCTACCTGGCCTCGGTTGAGAAATACCCGGTATCGCTGGCGTTGAAGATGAGCATCGGCGCGACCGAGGAAGTGGAATGGGCCAACGTGATCGCGATTTCAGTGGTTGCGCTGGTGCCCTCGGTGGCGGTTTTCTTCATGGCCCAGCGCCACTTCATCGAGGGTGCCGCAAGTTCCGGCATCAAGGGATGACGCGCCGCCCTCAGCAGCGTTTGACCGCAATATCTGATTCGAAAGCAAACCCATGGCACAACTGAGCCTGTCGAAGATCGAGAAGGTCTACCCCAATGGGTTCAAGGCCGTACATGGCGTCGACCTGGAAGTGCGCGATGGCGAGTTCATGGTCTTTGTCGGCCCTTCGGGCTGTGCCAAGAGCACCTTGCTGCGCATGATTGCCGGACTGGAGTCGATCAGCGGTGGCGAACTGCGCATCGGCGACCGGGTCGTCAACGATTTGCCTGCCAAGCAGCGCGGCATCGCGATGGTGTTCCAGAACTACGCGCTGTACCCACATATGACGGTTTACGGCAACCTTGCATTCGGGCTGAAGCTCGCGGGCATGGACAAGGCCGAGGTCGACCAGCGGGTGCGTCATGCCGCGAAGTTGCTGGAGATGGAACATCTGCTCGATCGGCATCCCAAGCAGCTCTCGGGTGGCCAGGCCCAGCGGGTCGCGGTAGGTCGTGCCATCGTCAAGCAGCCTGAAGTATTCCTGTTCGACGAGCCGCTTTCCAACCTCGACGCCAAACTGCGCGCCAATATGCGCATGCGCCTGACTGAGCTGCACCGCACCTTGCGGGACGGCGGCCAGCCCGCCACCGTGATTTACGTCACCCATGACCAGACCGAAGCGATGACCATGGGAGAGCGCATCTGCGTGCTCAAGGATGGCGTGATCCAGCAAGTCGACACGCCGACAGCGCTTTACAGCCGGCCAGCCAACGCCTTCGTTGCCAGCTTCATCGGCTCGCCCGAAATGAACATCCATGATGCCCGGTTGCAGGCCAACGGTGACGGTCTGGATATTGTGTTGGGCGATCTGGCGCTGCCGCTGCCCGCCGACAAGGCGCAGCGCTTGCGCGACGGCCACCAGGCGGTGCGCCTGGGTTTGCGGCCGGAACATATCAGTGCCGGCGCACGTACTCAGGCCGACAGCTTCGAAGTCCCCGGCCTGCTGCGTTCGCTCGAACATATGGGCAACGAAGTGTTCGTGCATGCCGAAATCGGCGGCCAGGCGGTAACCGCTAGGGTGCCCGCTGATGAATTGCATGGTCTGGACCGCAAGGCAAGAGGCGATTTTCATGCCTTCCACCTGCAACTGGGGCATTGCCATCTCTTCGACGCCGTTAGCGGCGTTAACTTGCTGTGCTGATCACGCGCCGCCGTCTGACCCTGGCCGGGGGATGGTCAGCGCTGGCCGCAAGCAGTGGCTTGCGGGCAGCGCCTGAGCCGACCGTATTGCGCTTTGCCTGGTGGGGCGGAGCAGGACGTCATGCCGCGACCCTGAAGGCTGTCGCGGCTTTCGAGCGCCATCACCCAGGGGTGAAAGTCAAATGCGAATACATGGGTTTCAGCGGCTACCTCGAGCGCTTGACCACCCAGATCGCAGGCCGCTCCGAGCCCGATGTGATGCAGATCAACTGGGCCTGGCTGGCAATGTTCTCCAAGCGCGGCAACGGTTTCACCGACCTGTCGGAGCACCGATCCTTGCTGTCCCTGGATCAATTCAGCGCCGGCGATCTGGCCACCGGCATGGTTGCCGGCAAGCTCAATGCAATGCCGGTTTCCTACACGGCCCGAGTGCTGCTGTGGAACCAGGCCGCCTTTGCCCGTGCCGGCCTGGCCCTGCCTGACAGCTGGGAGTCGTTGTTTGCCTCTGGCCCGGTGTTCAAGCGAGCGCTGGGCGATTCGGCCTATCCGCTGGACGGCGAGCTCTACGACATGATCTTGCTGGCCCAAGCTTATGTGCACCAGAAGTACGGCACGCCCTTCATCGACCCGAACGAACCACGGGTGGCGATGAGCGCTGATGCGGCGCGGGAATGGGTCGAGGTCTATCGCCGGCTGGTGGATTCACATGTGGCCACTCCGTTGCCGCTGCGCGCCAGCTTGGGCGGCGCCGACAAGCCCACCGAGCAGCAGCAAGACTGGGTGCAGGGTCGCTGGGCCGGCAATTACACCTGGGACTCGGCCATCATGCTGCGCCAGGCGACGCTGGACGCGCAGCAGAAGCTGGCCATCGGCGCCTTCCCAACCCTGCCGAATGCCCGCAACAGCGGCATGTTCGGTCGACCTTCACTGATGCTGGCGATCGGCCGCAACAGCCGGAAACCCGAGCTGGCAGCCAGTCTGGTCGGCTACCTTCTTGCCGACCCTGAAGCCGCCATGCTGCTGGGTCGTACCCGCGGCGTACCCGCCGCACGCGAACCACTGCGAGCGTTGATGGCCGGCGGGGCGCTGCCGGCGCTGGAAATGCAGGCCCACCAGTTGATCAAGACCCAGCGCGATGCTGGCCGGATCGACCTGCCCGCGCCGCTGTTCGAGCATGCCCGTGTGCACAAGCTGATGCGCGAGATCTTCGAGACCGTGGCATATAACAAGACCACACCCGCAGCAGCAGCGCAACGCCTGATCGTCGAGGGCAATGCCCTGCTGCGCCGGATCAAATAACGCCCTGTCCCCTATCTACTCCCTGCGTGACCCCATGAGCAAAGCCACCGTTCGCCCGATGCCCTTCGAGACTCGGCAGGACCCCGACACCGGGGCCCGCATCACCCGGCTGACACCGCGTGATGTGACCTGCCACCGCAATTACTTCTATCAAAAATGCTTCACCAACGATGGCAGCAAGTTGATCTTCGGCGCCGAGTTCGGCCCGCAGCCCTCGCCAAACTGGAACTACCATCTGCTGGATCTGCAAACGCAGACCGCTACGCAGTTGAGCGAGGGGGCTGGCGAGAACACCTTCGGCGGTTTTCTCAGCCCTGACGACCGCCATCTGTACTTCGTGCGCGCCGAACGCCAGTTGATCCGGCTGGAACTGGCCACGTTGAAGGAAGAAGTGGCTTACACCGTACCCGAAGGCTGGGTTGGCTATGGCACCTGGGTCGCCAACAGCAAGTGCACGAAGATGGTCGGCATCGAGATCGCAGCCAGCGACTGGTTCCCGCTGTCGGATTGGAAGAAATTCGATGAGATGTTCCACAAGAAGCCGCGCTGCCGCCTGTTCAGCATCGACCTGGCGACCGGTCGGCGCAGCGTCATCCTGGAACAGCAAGGCTGGCTTGGTCATCCGCAATACCGTCCGTTTGATGACAACACCGTGGCTTATTGCCATGAAGGCCCGCATGACCTGATCGATGCACGCATGTGGTTCATCAACGAAGATGGCACGAACCGCCGCTGCGCCAAGGAGCATCTGAACGGCGAAAGCTGCACGCATGAGTTCTGGGTACCGGATGGCTCGGCCATGATCTACGTCAGCTACCAGAAGGGTGACCCCGAGCGCTGGATCCGCTCGCTGGATCCGGTGACGCTGGCCGACAAACCGCTGATGAAAATGCCGCAATGCTCGCACCTGATGAGCAACCAGGATGGAACGCTGATCGTCGGCGATGGCTGCGGCCAAGCGGCCGAAGCGGCCAGCGGTTCGGCCAACGAGATGCTTAAGGGCGACCCCTTCCTGCACTTGTTTGATCTGAAGTCCGGCGCCACCAGACCGATCGCGCACCATGACAGCAGCTGGGGCGTCTACAAGGCGAGCCGCCAGGTGACCCACCCCCATCCCTCGTTCACACCGGACGAAAAGCAGGTGCTTTTCAGCGCCGACGGCGAGGGTGAACCAGCGCTATTCTTGGCCGACGTCACGCATTGATGTTGCGCCTGGCAATTGCACTGCTGCTGGCCGCCTCGGCATTGGGCGCCTGCGTGCAAACGCCCCATGCAACTCCGCAGGCTCAGGCAGCCGAGACCGCTGCCGCGATTGCCCTGATCGGCAAGGTGCAGGCTGACGCCAAGAGCGACATCCCGCCAGACCAACTGCGCCCCCCCTCGGGAGAGCGCCCGCTGCTGAATGCCGCCGTCGCTGCCCGCATGGAAGTGGCCGACTACTTGGCGCAGGGGCACGGCCCTTGGAGCCCTGAGGACTTGGCCGACAAGAGCTGGCGGGCAAACTACACCGTGGCGGTCGATGGCAGCGGCACACACAAATCCGTGCAGGCCGCCATCGATGCGGTGCCGCAGCGCAGCGCCAACCCGGCCCGCGTGGTCGTCCAGCTCAAACCAGGCATCTATCGCGAACGCGTCTGCATACCAGTCGGCAAGGCACCGATCACGCTGCTGGGTGATGCAGGCGATGCGAGCGCCACCGTCATCGTCGGCAGCGCCTATGGTGGGCAGGCCAAGCGGCCTGGTATCGATATATCGCATGGTTGCCAGCCCGACCTGGCATTGCCGATCTACGGCACGCTGGGCAGCGCCACCTTGATCGTCGCCGCCGAGGACTTCCAGGCCGCGCACCTGACCGTGGCCAATGATGTGCTTGAAGCCGTTCGTGGCGGCGAAGGCTATCCGGCTGGCGCTAGCGAAAGCGGCGGCGCACAGGGTGTGGCGTTGACCACGCAGGCCGACCGCGTGCAACTGGAAAACATCCGCCTGATCGGGCATCAGGACACCTTCCATGCCCGCCGGCCCACGCCTGTCGAGCCGGCGCGCGTCTATGTGCATGGCAGCCTGATTGCTGGTGACGTGGACTTCATCTTCGGCAATGCCACGCTGGTCATCGCCGACAGCACCATCCTCAACCGTGGCGGCCGGCGCCGGCCGCCCAATGGTGGCCATGTACTGGCGCCCAGCACACCGGCCGGCGTGGCCCTGGGTTTCCTTGTCACAGGCAGCCGTTTTCTGGCTGAGACCGGAACCCCGCTGGCCAATGTCAGCCTGGGCCGTGCCTGGGATGAGGGCGTGGCGCGCGGTGCCTGGCAGGCCGGCAAATCACCCAACGGGCAGGCGCTGATTCGCAACAGTCTGCTGGGCCCGCATCTGGCACTGCAGACACCTTGGGCCGCATCGACCTCGCGCAGGCCCTTCACGGCCCATGGCCCGCAGGCCAACCGCATGGCCGAGTTCAACAATATCGTGCTGGGCGAAATCGCGCTGGCACGAGAAGTGTTGTCGCCGCTGGACGGCTGGGCAGCTGCCGCTGGCGGCACCACAGGCGGCGCGACGGCCTTGGCCGGCGATGTCCACACCGTGCGCAACCGTGCCGAGCTGGTGGCTGCGCTGCGACCCCATGGCAAGGTGCAGGGCTCGCGCCAGCGCCCGCGCATCGTTCAGGTGCAGGGCACCATCGACCTCAGCGTCGATGAAGACAACCGGCCGCTGGGTTTCGAGCAGTACCGCGATCCGGGTTTCAATTGGCCCGAATTCGAACTCAGCTACAACCCATTAACGTGGGGCAAGAGGCCGCCCGACGGGGCCCTGGAAAAGGCCCGTGCCAGTTCAGCAAATAGGCAGGCGCGATCGGTTGTCGTGCGGGTGCCTTCAAACACCAGCATCATTGGCCTGGGTAACGACTCCCACCTGACGCATGGCAACCTGATGCTCGAGCGCGTAGACAACGTGATCATCCGGAATTTGCGTTTTTCAGACTCTTACGACCATTTCCCGGCCTGGGACCCCAAGGACAATGCCAACGGCGAGTGGAACAGTGAATACGACGCCATCACGCTGAACGGCGCCACGCATGTCTGGGTGGATCACTGCAGTTTCGACGACGGTGACCGGCCCGATGGTGGCGAACGCATCGCCTTTGGGCGCCGTATGCAGCACCACGACGGCCTGCTGGACATCATCCGCCAAGCCAACCACATCACGGTCAGTTGGAACGTTTTTCGCAACCACGACAAGACAACGCTGGTGGGCAATGGCGACGGCCGCAAGGCAGACGAAGGCCGGCTCAAGGTCACCTTCCATCACAACTGGTACGAGGGCAGCAAGGAGCGCACGCCGCGGGTGCGTTACGGCCAGGTGCATGTCTACAACAACCTCTTCGAAGGCCGCAAAGACGGCGACTATGCCTACGGCTATTCACTCGGCGTTGGCGTGAACTCGCGCATCTACAGCGAACGCAATGCCTTCGAAATGCCGGCGGGCATCGGCGCGCAGCGACTGGTCCGTTGGTTGCGCGGCAGCAGCTTCTTCGACCAGGGTTCGCTGCTGAACGGCCAAGCGGTGGACCTGCTGGCCGGCTTGCGGGCGGCGAATCCAGCGGCGCAATTGAGCGCCGAGGTCGGCTGGCAACCCACGCTGGTCGGCCC
The DNA here is from genome assembly GCA_945898095.1 of Roseateles toxinivorans. GTDB lineage: Bacteria > Pseudomonadota > Gammaproteobacteria > Burkholderiales > Burkholderiaceae_C > Paucibacter_A > Paucibacter_A toxinivorans_A. The sequence goes on from CAMDHE010000053.1 coordinate 20,445, forward strand.
CTTGGACTCAGCCAGCGAACTGCCGACAAGGATCCGGGCGAACGCCGGAGCCGGTCAACTTTGGCGTAAAGCCGATTGACGTATCGGCGCTGCGGGCGGACAATGAATTATGAAACGGCATATCAAAGAAAATAAAACAAATGGATGACGACAGTTCCGACACCAAGCCCGAGTCAGTAGGTGCTGTACTGAAAGTGTTCGCAATCTTGCAGGCGCTCTCCGAGCACAGCGAGATCGGCATATCGGACTTGGCAGTGCAGCTCTACATGCCCAAGGCGACGGTTTACCGCTTTCTGCAGACCATGAAGACGCTGGGCTATGTGCGCCAGGAACCCGGTAGCGAACGCTATGGTCTGGCGGTGAAGACCTTCGAGCTGGGCGCGAGGGCCTTGCAATATCCCGACCTGATCGAGTTGGCCAAACCGCATATGGAAATGCTGTCCGAGAAGACTGGCGAAACGGTCCACCTCGGCACCCTGATCGACAGCGAAATCATCTATGTGCACAAGGTCGATTCGCGCCACATGCTGGGCATGTATTCGCGGGTGGGCCGGCGCGCGCCGCTGCATTGCACGGCCATCGGCAAAGTGCTGATGGCCTGGGAAGATCCTGTTCATCGCAAACAGATTCTGGACGGCGCCGAATTCAAATCCTTCCGCGAGAAAACCATCGTCGACCGTACAGCATTCCAAGAAGAGCTCGACCGGGTCAAGGCGCAGGGTTTTGGCGAGGACAGGGAAGAGTTTGACGACCATATCCGCTGCCTCGGCATCCCGATCTTTGACCGGATGAATCACCCGGTCGCCGGCCTGAGTGTGTCGTTCCCGACCTTCCGCTTTGACGAGGCCAACGCGCCGCAGGTCGTGGCCATGCTCACCGAAGCCAGCCGCGACATATCGGCGCGCCTGGGCTGCACCAAGTTCCCGCTGGCCGCCCCGGCCAAGAAAGCGCGCCGCTGAACTGAGGGCATTCCGGCCAGGTGCAGCCGGCGCAAGTCTCTATGATCGACCGCCATGTCCATCATCGAACTTGTTGCCGCTGCGCTCTTCGCCCTTGCGCTGATCCACAGCTTCTCGACCGGCTACTTCCAGCGGCTCGAGCAACGGCACCCCAAGCATGCGGGGCTGTTCCACCTGCTCGGTGAAGTCGAGCTGGTTTTCGGCTTCTGGTCGGTGCTATTGATCGCCGCGATGGCTTGGCTGGAAGGGCCGGCCAAGGCGATCGGCTATGCCGAATCGCGCCAATATACCGAGCCGCTGTTCGTCTTCGTGATCATGGTGATCGCCGCCTCGCGTCCGGTGGTGAGCAATATCGAGGCCTTGATCGCTTCGATCGCCAGCCGCTTGCCGCTGCGTGCTGCGCTGGCGCAGGTCTGGCTTTGCCTGGCGCTGCTGCCGCTGATCGGATCCCTGATCACCGAACCCGCCGCGATGACGCTGGCCGCGCTGATGCTCGCGCCGCTGGTGTTTCGCCCCGGCATCCCCGAGCGGCTGAAATACGGGGCGCTCGGCGTGCTGTTCGTCAACATCTCGATCGGCGGCACCTTGACGGCGTTTGCTGCGCCGCCGGTGCTGATGGTCGCTGCCAGTTGGAACTGGGACAACGCCTTCATGGCCAGCCAATTCGGCTGGAAGGCCATGATCGCCGTGCTGATCAACGCCACCGCCATCACCTTCATGCTGCGCCAGCATCTGCATGACGCCGATGCAGCGCTTGCAGCGCCTGCCGCGCCAGCATTGCCGGTGCCGCGCCTGCTCAGCCTGATCCATTTCGCCTTGCTGGCCGGGGTGATCCTGTTCGCCCACCACCCCGTCATCTTCATCGGGCTGTTCCTGCTGTTCCTGGGCATTGCGCAGGCCTATGCGAGCCACCAGAACAAGCTGGTGCTGAAAGAAGCCCTGCTGGTCGGGCTGTTCCTGGGCGGTCTGCTGCTGCTTGGCGGCATGCAGCAATGGTGGTTGCAGCCGATCGTGGCCGGTCTCGAACCGACTACGCTGTTCTTCGGCGCGCTGGGCCTGACGGCGTTCACCGACAACGCCGCGCTGACCTATCTGGGCTCGCTGATCGAAGGCATCAGCGACCCCGCCAAATACATGCTGGTCGCCGGCGCCGTCGCAGGCGGCGGCATGACCGTCATCGCCAACGCCCCCAACCCCGCAGGCATTGCCCTGCTCAAGCAAGGCTTCCAGCACGCCTCCATCAGCGCCGCCGGCCTCGCTGCCGGCGCGGCGCTGCCGACGGTGGTGGCGGCGGCGGTGTTCTGGTTGTAGTGGCGTCGCGGGCTGGTGCCATCGCTGACAGGACTTGCGCCTGAAGCCGCTCCGCTATCGGTGGTCGTATGTGCTTTCGCACTTCTTAGGCGACGGGGCGCCCTACATCACCGTCGCTTCAAGGCGGAATTGGCTGGCGGTGGCCCGGACTTCTTTCATTCGACCATGGCCGGGCAGCACCTTCGATTCAACCGTGACCATGCCGATGTCGACCAGTTGATCGACATCGCGTTTGACTGCGCTACGGTCACGATGGAGCCGCTGGGCGATCGCTGTGATCGACCCCGGTGATTGCCTGACGCTGCGCAGCACATCGAGCCTGCCCCCGGTGAGCAATTTGAGCAGGTCCATCGGATCTTCAAAGCTGAGGATTCGTTCGGCTGGCAAAGGGCTTGCCCCATCTGCCAAGCGCGCAATCTCTATGCCGCGCCGGAAGAAATCCTGCGCGTCGCCGGTCTTCAGTAGAACTTTCTTCATGATGAACCTCGCAATACAAGCCAGTCAGCCTGGAACTGTTCTTCAGTGGCCTCGAAGCTGATGAACTCCACCGGGCTGACCACTCCGAAATAATGTCGGTGGTAGTAACCATGCTGGTTGTCATAGCCAAGCACTCGGCCGTTGTCTCCCCGATGCAAATCATGGTTGATATAGGCCAAGTTGTATCGGTTGACCCGACCCTTGGCGTCAACCCACACCTCGCGCCTCAGTTGGCCGTTGCCTCGCTTGCGCGCAATGCTATGGGCTTCATCGATGATTTTTGCATCAGGCATGATTTATATTATCATGCCTGAAAAAGGTAGGGCGACGCGGCATGGTCGCAATGCTGCGTGAGCCCAGACCGTGGCTCCGAAGTCCTACATCACCCTCGCTTCAAGGCGGAATTGACTCGCGGTGGCCCGGACTGCTTTCATTCGACCATGGGCCTGCTTGAATTGCTCACCGGGGAGTCCAAGGTGCTGCCCGGCCATGTGATCTTCAAAGCTCACGATTCGTTCGGCCGGTTGGCGCAGGGCCTACTCCGCGGCGGCTCTGATGTTCCCGCTGGAAAATCCATCAGTTGAGCCGGAAGCGGCTTGCAGTTCGACCATGGCCGCAGCGAAATTTGCGCATGGGTCGCCCTTTGGCTGAATAAAAATACGCGATGCGGTTGAAAACGGCAGCGGCTGGCCGGGGTGCAGTTTCGCGGCAATGCTGTTCACGCAATTGTGCAAACGGTCGAGTACGCGGCAGGCAATGTCCCGGTCGGGCAAGCCGTGGGCGAGCAGCAGGTACTCGCCATTCCCCAATGTCAGGCACAGGTCAGGCGATCGCACCGCCTTGCTGAACGCTTCGGTATGGGGATCCGGCAAGGCAATATGGATCCGCGCGAGGGGTTCATTGCGTCTCGGCGCTTGTACGACCAGCAAGGCGGTCCACCCCTGGCTCCCCCGCAGCGACTCCAGTTGTCGCTGGGCATCGTCGTAGGTGTGATTCCAGGCGTGTTCGCTGTCAGTACGCTGATAGTAAGAATTCCGCGAACGCGATCTGCGTTGCGAGCGCAGCAATGAGACGCAGGCCGCCGTAGCGATCAGGCAAGAGGCTATGGCTGCCAGATCAGCCAATCGCGGGTTAATTACGCTCGGCGGCTCACCTCCAACCGAGATCGTCCAATTGCGTTCTGGCAGGTGAATTTCGGCAGATACCGGGTTTGAAAGCGGCGGTGCCGGAAAAGGAAAAAATGCCTCTCGCTTGTTGGACGCGTTGTCGATGGTTGATAAATTGAAGCCCGCATCGGCGACCTGGATCCCGCAGGTCAATAGATGCGCTTCGATGTCAGGCGTCCGCACAAGGATGAAGATGAAGCCCCAGAGTTTCTCGCTTTTGGTGCTGCTGTCGATGGGCATGAAAACCGGCAGACGAGCCATGGCCCCGATGCCGCCCCTGAGAAACTGGTGTGGTCGTGCCACGACCATGGCGCGCTTGCGAATTGATTCCTGGGTTTCGTTCGAGGCGGCCGGGTCTTGCAACAGGTCCCGGCCCAAGGCTGCTTCATTTTCTTCCATCGGGTAGATGGCTCGAACTACTCCGTCAGGAGCCAGACCCAGTGCAGCGACGAGCGGATTGAGCTTGATGATTTCGGCTGCGACCCGGTCGAAGTCTTGAACCGATCCGGCGCTGCGAATCAGGTTCTTGAGGATTTGTGCCGAGGCGAACGCGCGAGTCAGGTCTTGCTCGATCAGCATGGCTGCCGCCGCAGTGGCTTGACGGAGCTTGGCGCGGCTTGAAGCGGACTGCGACTCGCGCAGATAGTTCAGCCCGCCCAAGCTCAAGGCCAACAAGAGCAAGAAGATTGCACAGCCAAATTGAACGCTGCTTTGTTTCAACCACGACCGCCACGACCGGCTGCGGTTTGCAGCAGGTTGAACGGTCCGACTGGGTCTGGTCATGCGAATCCTTTGGGCCCTTGGCCACTCGTTCGCTCAATGGGCTTTTTCCACTGTCTTGAGGCAGGAAAATGAATCGATTCGACTTTGATCAATGTCAAAGTCCCGACGATGCTAAAGGCCGCCAACGTATTGTTCCAGCCCGTAGGTGCGTGTTCTGGCGCGCATTTATTTTGTCTATTCGCAGTCGGCTTCCTGTCAACCGGGGCCGAGCCTTGGCTTGGACGAGCCGGCTATTTCCGCCGGCGCACCGCGCTGAGGATGCCTTCGAGAATGGCCAGCGGCGCAGGTGGGCAGCCGGGTATGCTGTGGTCGACGGGGATCACATTGGCGACGCGGCCGCAGCTGGCGTAGTTCGCCACCGGGCCGGCACAGAAGATGCCGCCATCGCAGCCGCAATCGCCAACCGCCACGACCAGCCTGGGCTCGGGCGTGGCCTCAAAAGTGCGCCGCAAGGCTTCTTCCATATGGCGCGACACCGGGCCGGTGACCAGCAGCATGTCGGCATGGCGTGGGCTGGCGACGAACTTGATGCCCAAGCCCTCGAGGTTGTAATAAGGGTTGCCCAGCGCGGTGATTTCGAGCTCGCAGCCGTTGCAGGATCCGGCATCGACCTGCCTGATCGTCAAGGCCTGGCCGAGGATGTTCAGCAAGTCCTGGTGGATCGCCTGCACCGCTGCGGCTTCGGGCCAGTCGATGACCGGCAGCGGCTCGGTGACGATGCCGGTGCGGACGATCTGTTTGAGGATTCGTAGCATCAGAGATCATGCCCCGAATAGCTGAGGTTGAACGATTTGTTGATCAGCGGAAAGTCGGGAACGATGTTGCCGATCACCGCATGCTCGAGCACCGGCCAGTTCTGCCAGGAAGGGTCATGGCAATGGCAAGTCAGGATGCGGCTGGCTGCACTAAGGTCCAGCGCCACCATCACCTCGCCGCGCCAGCCTTCAACCCAGCCGATGCCGAAGCCGGCACTGGCGGGCTCGATCGGCTGCTGCAGCGGCCCGGCCGGCAGCATGCGGCAGATGCTGCGGATCAGGCGCAGCGACTCGAACAATTCCTCGAAGCGGATCGCCACCCGCGCCGCGACATCGCCTTGGCTGTTGGTGGCGACCCGGAACTCCAGCTTGTCATAGGGCGCCCAGGGCTGGTCGCAGCGCAGATCCCTTGCCTGCCCGCTGGCGCGGCCGGCCATTCCCGTCAGTCCGAGCTGTGCGGCCAGCTCGGGGGTCACCCGGCCGGTATTCATGAAGCGGTCTTGCAAGCCGGCATGTTCGTCGTAGATCAGCTGCAACTCACGCAGTTCGCCCTCCACCGCATCGCATTGCCTCAGCATGGCTTGGACCATGGCCTGCGACAGGTCGCTTTTGACGCCGCCGGGCAGCAGCTGGTCCATCATCAGGCGATGGCCGAACGCTGTCATCGACAAGCGCTGCCAGTCCTCACGCAAGCGCGAAAACTGCGCCAGGCCGAAGGCCAGCGCGGCGTCATTGCCCAGCGCACCGAGGTCGCCCAGATGGTTGGCGACGCGTTCACGCTCGAGCATCAAGGCCCGCAGCCAGCTCGCCCGTACCGGAATCTCACAGCCCCAGGCCGACTCCAGCGCCATGCAATAGGCCCAGGCATAGGCGACGGTGCTGTCGCCCGAAACGCGGCCGGCAAGCCGGTAAGCATCCAACGGTGCCATTTCGGTGAAGCGTCTGCAGATGCCTTTGTGCGTGTAGCCGAGTCTTTGCTCCAGGCGCAGCAATTTCTCGCCGACGACTGAAAAGCGGAAATGACCGGGTTCGATGATGCCGGCATGCACCGGCCCGACTGCAATCTCGTGCACGCCTTCGCCTTCGACGCGCACGAACGCATAGTCATCGGGCAGCTTGCCTGGGGCTTCATGCCATTGCCCATGGTTGATCCAGGGACGCTGGTCAAGGCTGCCTTCGGTTTGCAGCCCGCACAGGTCGGCCATCGCGCGCTGCATCCGGCCGGCAAATGGAAAGGTGGCCGACAAGTCCGGTGCCGGCCGACCATCGCTCAGTTCGACGCAGAGCAAGCCTTCGGCCATGCCGTATGCCGCCAACACCGAACCGGCTGCGCTGCCCCAAACCGAGATCAACCTGCCGCCGCTGCTGGCCAGCCTCGGCGCCAGATCGGCCCAGGCCTGGCGGTCGACGCTGGCGCGCCAGATCGGCAGCGGCGCGGCCAGGCGCTGGATGGCAAAACCTTGTTCTGACAGGCTTTTCATGGGCCCACCAGCATTGCTGCTGCCTGCTGGTACCAGCCGTCCAGATAGGGCGGAATATAAAGGCCCAGCATCAGCCCCAGCAACAGGTGGACGAAGACCGGCAGCAGCGCCGGTTGATGGTCCAGCGGTTTCAAGCGGGTCTCGCCGAAGACCATCGGCTGCACCCGGCTGAACACGGCGGCAAAGGCCAGCCCCAGCGCGATCAACAGAAACGGCGTGGCCCAGGGCTGCTCGCGCATCGCGGTGGTGACGATCAGGAATTCGCTCGCGAACACACCGAACGGCGGCATGCCCAGGATCGCCAGCGTACCCAGCATCAGCCCCCAGCCGACGGTCGGGCTGACGCGAATCAGGCCGCGGATCTCGTCCATCAACTGGCTGCCGGCTTTTTGCGTGGCATGTCCTACGGCAAAGAAGATCGCCGACTTGATCAACGAATGCACGGTCATGTGCAGCAGCCCGGCATAGCTGGCGATTGGCCCGCCCAGGCCAAAGGCAAAAGTCATCATGCCCATATGCTCGATCGACGAATAGGCGAACATGCGCTTGACGTCCTTTTGCCGGATCAGAAAGAACACCGCCGCGACCACCGACAGCAGACCAAATCCCATCATCAGCTGGCCGGTCAGCTGCTGGCTGTGCAGGGCGCCGTCAGTCAGCACCTTGCAGCGCAGGATCGCGTACAGCGCCACGTTGAGCAGCAGCCCGGAGAGCACCGCCGATACCGGTGTCGGCCCTTCGGCATGGGCATCAGGCAGCCAGTTGTGCACCGGCACCAGACCGACCTTGGTGCCGTAGCCGATGAACAAGAAGGCAAAAGCCAGCGTGATGATATTGGGGTCGAGCTGCGACTTGACCGCGTCGAGATGGGTCCACAGCAGGGCGCCGCCGCTGGCGCCGATGACTTTTTCGGCCGCCATATACAGCAGCACCGTGCCGAACAAGGCCTGCGCGATGCCGACGCCGCAGAGAATGAAATATTTCCACGCAGCTTCCAAGCTGGCAGCAGTGCGGTAGACGCTGACCAGCAGCACGGTTGTCAGCGTCGCCGCCTCCATCGCGACCCAGAGGAGGCCCATATTGTTGGTCGTCAGCGCCAGCAGCATGGTGAAGTTGAACAGCTGGTACATGCTGTGATACAGGCGCAGCCGCGGCGGCGTCATCTTGCCGCGGTCCTGTTCGATGCGCATATAGGGGCGTGAAAAAATCGTCGTCGTCAGCCCGACGAAAGCCGTCAGCGTGACCAGAAAGACGTTCAGCGCATCGACATAGAACTCGCTGTCCCAGAACAGCTGCGGCCCGTCGCGGATGATCTGTGTGGTCAGCCAGCAGGCGGCCAAGAAGGTCACCCCGCTGAAAGCGACATTGAGGTCGCGCGCCCGCTGATGGTGGCCGACCCCACCCAGCAGCAGGCCGCCGAGCAAGGGCGTGGCGAGCAGCAGAGCCAGCGGGGCGCTCATTGGTCTTCTTTCAATTGCTCGAGGTGGCTGATGTCGAGGCTGTCGAATTGTTCGCGGATCTGGAACATGAAGACCCCGAGGATCAATACCCCGATCAAGACGTCGAGCGCAATGCCGAGTTCGACCACCATCGGCATGCCGTAAGTCGCTGCGGTGGCGGCAAAAAACAGGCCGTTCTCCATCGCCAGGAAACCGATCACTTGCGGCACTGCCTTGGCCCTGGTGATCATCATCAGAAAGGACAAGAGCACGCAAGCCAGAGCGATGCCCAGGGTGCCACTGGCCAGCGCGGACGAGAAATTCGCGATCGGCAGCGCCAGGTTGAAGGCAAAGATCACCACGCCGATACCGATCAACATGGTGGTCGGGATGTTGATCAGCGTTTCGACGTCCCATTTGATGTTCAACCGATTCACCACCCGGTGCAGCAGCCAGGGGATCAGGAACACTTTCAGCAACAAGGTCATGCCGGCCGACAGGTAGAGATGGGGTTGCCCGGTGACATAGCCGACCAAGGCGGTTGCCAACACCAGCGTTGCCCCCTGCAGAGTGAACAGATGGATCAGCGAAACGACGCGGCGCTGAGAAATCATCGCGAAGGTCAGCATCAGCAGCAAGGCGCCGAGCAGGTTGACGAGCTGGGTCAGGAGGCTGCTCATTGGATTGCGGCCCTCATCTGGCGAGCAAGAGATGAACCAGCAGGCCGATCACGGCCAGCAGGAAGGCGCTGGCGAGAAATTCGGGCACGCGGAAGATGCGCATCTTGGCCGACACCGTCTCGAACAAAGCCAGCAGCGCGCCACCGATCGCCAGCTTGAAGACCAGCATCGGCAGGGCCAGCAGCATCGCCAGCGGCGCCTGGGCTTCGGCTACGCCCCAGGGGAAAAACAGCGCCAGGCCGATGCAGGAATAGGCAAACAGCTTCAGGCTTGCCGCCCATTCAAGCAGGGCCAGATGGCGGCCCGAATATTCGAGGATCAATGCTTCATGGATCATCGTCAGTTCGAGATGGGTGTTCGGGTTGTCGACCGGCACGCGAGCGTTCTCGGCCAGCGAGACCATGATGAACGCCACCGCAGCAAAGGCCAGCCCCGGGTAGATCGCCAGTTCGCGGTGGGCGAGCGTCTCGACGATCGTCACCAGCGAGGTCGATTGGCAGATCAGCGAGGCTGAAAAAAGCACCATCAGCAGCGCCGGCTCGGCCAGGAAGCCGATCAGCATCTCGCGCCTTGCGCCCATGCTGCCGAAAGCCGTACCGACATCCATCGCCGCCAGCGAAATGAACACCCTGGCCAAGGCGAACAGGCCGACCAACGCGATTGCATCGGCGGCCGGCGCCAGCGGCAGATCGGTCGACAGCGTCGGGATGATCGCGCAGGCCAGCAACATGCAGCCAAACACCAGATAAGGCGCGGCGCGGAACAGCGGCGAGGCATGGGTGGCGACGATCGATTCCTTGTTGAACAGCTTGTGCAGCGTCCGGTAGGGCAGCAACAAGCTCGGCGCCTTGCGGTTCAGCAGCCAGGCACTGCATTGCCTGCTCCAACCGCTGAGCAGCGGCGCCAGCGCCAGCGCCAGCAGGATTTCAAGCAACTGCGAGATCACGCCGGTCATCACATCACCACCAGCAGCGTGGCGGTCAGCGTCAGGAAGCTGTAGAGCAGGTAGACCGCGATGCGGCCCTGCTGCATCAAGCCGATCAAGCGCGCCAGATGGTTGGCCAGGTCGGCCAGTGGCAGATAGAGCCAATGCCAAAAATGGTCTTCCAGCTTGATGCTGTAACGCGGCTGTGGATCGAATGGCGTCGGCAGTTCGCGCTGCATCCGGAAGAAGGGTTCGAAAATCTGCCGGATCGGCTGACCGAAGCCTTCGGCCGTGTCCTGCATGCGTGCATTGCCCCAGGGAAAGCCGCAGGCCCAGGGCGGCGCGCGTCTTGTCCGGCCATGGTAGAGCAGGCGCACCAGCAGGAAAGCCAGCACAAAGCTGCCGATGATGCCGAGCAGGAAGATCACCGGCCCGTAACTCGCCTGATCCATGTTGACCGGCGCCAGCAGCCAGCCGTTCGCCGCAGTGCGCGCGCCCAGCCCGGCTTGCACCAGTTGCTGCGTCACCGGGTCGATCAACTGGATGAACTGTGTCGGCAACAGGCCTAGCGCCAAGCAGCCCAGCGCCAGCCAGAGCATGCCGGCGCGTTCCCACCAACCGGCGTCGTGGGCATGGGCGAGCTTGTCTTCGCGCGGCTGGCCAAGGAAGATCACGCCGAAGAACTTGACCATCGTGTAGCCCGCCAATGCCGCCACCAGCGCGATCAGCGCCGCGACCGCCGGAATCAGCATTGTCAGCAAGGGCAGCGGCAGGTCAGGCGTGAACAGAAAACTCTGCAGCAGCAACCATTCCGAGACAAAGCCGCCCAGCGGCGGCAAGCCCGCGCTGGCCAGCACGCCCAGCAGCATCAGCCAGGCGACCCAGGGCATCGTGCGGATCAGTCCGCCGAGGCGGCCGAGATTGCGCTCCGAGGTCGCATGCAGGACGCTGCCGGTGCCGAGGAACAGCAAGCTCTTGAAGCAGGCATGGCTGGCGACGTGATAGAGCGTGGCAGTCAGCGCCAGCGCGGCCATCGGCAGCATTTCGAAGGCGGTAAAGATCAAGCTCAGACCCAGGCCGACGAACAGCAGGCCCATGTTCTCGATCGACGAATAGGCCAGCAGGCGCTTCATGTCGGTCTGCGCCGCAGCAAACACGACGCCGTAGAGCGCTGTGGCCAGCCCGACCGCCAGCAGCAAGCCGCCCCACCACCACTGCTGCATCGGCAGCAGGTCGAACGACACCCTCAGCAGGCCGTAGATGGCGGTGTTCAGCATCACGCCGCTCATCAAGGCCGAGACCGGCGAAGGTGCTGCCGGGTGCGCTTCGGGCAACCAGACATGCAGCGGCAGCACGCCCGCCTTGGCGCCGAAGCCGAACAAGGCCAGCAGGAAACCCGCGCTGGCCCAGAACGGCGTCAGCTCCTGCGCGCGCATATTGGCGAAACGGTAGTCGCCGGTGTTCGCCTGCAGCACGCCAAAGCAGAGCAGGATGGCGATCGCGCCGACATGCGCCATCACCAGATAAAGGTAGCCGGCGCTGCGTACTTCGGCGATGCGGTGGTTGGCTGTGACCAGAAAGAACGATGACAGCGCCATCGTTTCCCACATCACCATGAAGGCATAGGCATCGTCAGCCAGTACCACCCCGACCATGCTGGCGAGGAAGAGATGGTATTCAAGGCATAACAAGCCCGGCGGTGTGCCTTCGCCCTGGCGGAAATAGCCGGCGGCGAAAACCGAGATGCCGGCCGAGGCGGCGCCGATCACCATCAGGAAATAGGCTGACAAGGCGTCGAGCCGCAA
>CAMDHE010000054.1 GCA_945898095.1 Roseateles toxinivorans
TGAACGAGCCTTCGACTGTGGAGACGCGAAATGATTCCCGGTCGAAGTCGAGCGGCGACCATGTTTCATCCGGCGATGGCTGCTTTTCGTTGGGTGCAAGGGTCATGCGGTCGTTGCTCCTAAATAATAGTTGGCCCGGCCTAATGCAAGCGGACATGGCTTCGTCTAAGGTCTTGCCCATGATGCATGCCTGCTGACAAATGATATGCCACCGAACAATTCCAACGATTCACGCTTGACCCCGGTCCTGGCTGCGACCTCAGGCAACGCGCGCGCGCTGCTGCGTAACAGCCTGGTCTGGGACAACCATGGCTGCATGCCTGTCATGCGCGCCCATGACGCATCGTTCCTGCCGCAACTTCAGCGCTATCGGGCGGCTGGCGTCGATGCAGTGATGCTCAATATTGGCTTTGGTGAGATGGGCATCGAAGATCACATCCGCACCTTGGCGGGCATGCGTCACTGGATCAAGCAGCGGCCCCAGGAGTACCTGCTGATCGAAAGCGCGGACGATATTGAGCTGGCCCGCGCTACCGGGCGCTTGGCTGTGGGTTTTGATATCGAGGGCGCAAATGCTCTTGCCGACCAACCCAGTCTGGTGCAGCTCTACTACGACCTGGGCGTACGCTGGATGCTTTTGGCCTACAACAACAACAACCGGGTCGGGGGCGGCTGCCAGGATGATGACAAGGGCCTGACGGACTTTGGCCGCGTGGTGATCGCCGAGATGGAGCGGGTCGGCATGCTGGTGTGCTGCAGCCATACCGGCCACCGTACGGTCCGCGATGTGTTTGCGGTGGCAAGCAGACCGGTGATCTTTTCCCACAGCAATCCGAGTGCGCTCCATGCACACGGGCGCAACATTCCTGACGACCTCATACATGCCTGCGCCAACACGGGCGGTGTCGTGGGCATCAACGGAATCGGCAGTTTTCTGGGCAACAACGACAACAGCAGCGAAACCTTCGCGCGCCATGTCGATCATGTGGTTCAACTGGTCGGACCTCAGCATGTGGCGTTGGGTCTGGACTATGTGTTTGATACCCAGGAACTGGATGACTACCTGGAGAAAATGGGCAATATCTTTCCCGCCGAACTTGGCTACCAAAAGGGCGTTCTGATGGTCGCGCCAGAGCAACTGGAAGGGATCGTGCAGATTCTGATGAACTGGGGCTACCAGGACGCGGACATCCAGGCCGTTCTTGGCGGGAATCTGATGCGCCTGGCGAGACAGGTTTGGAAGTCGCCACGGGCCGCTTTTGCGCTGTAATTCGGCATCGCCCGGAAACTTCCTGCCGAACCGCGTGGAGTAGCAGACTCGGTGTTGCGTGATCTCGGCCAGGTCATCGAGCCGCTGAAGACCGGGAAGGGCGGCTCGATCGCTGCATGCGGGCGCTGGGCATGCGCATGCCGCCGGCCTTGTTATGGCAAAAGCTTCGTGCTCTGGAAAGGGTACTTCCCAAGGGCGTTCCGGGCTGACCGTTGGCCACGACAGGCCGCCTTTCTACGGGAGTTGGCTAGGGGCTCAGGCGCTGTGCTTGACGGCCGTGCGAGCCGCTTCGGCCGCATAGGTCATGCCGATGAGCCAGGCGTCCCGCATGGCTGCCAATGTTGCAACCGGGACCCTGACATCGTGGCGTGCATCGTCCAATACCGAGGCCATGGCCTGCGCGATTTTCTCAAGGACGGCACCGGGGCGCTCGACGCCGCACACCGTCCGGCCAAAGCGCAGCAATTCGGCGGTATCGGGATAACTTCGCGTCTGGCCCTTGCCCGAGAACAGCTTGAGCGCCATCGTCCGGTCTTCAAGTTCCGGACCACCGCCATATCGTTGGTAGCGATAGATGGACGTTGTCACCACATCGAACATCGGGGCAAGCCAGATGTCCTTCGGCGTCCTGTACAAGACGCCATAGTTTTTGAGGTGGCCGTCGCCGTTTCGCACCATGATCGTGAACGCAACCTGCTCGAAAAATCGATGCAGATTGACTTCCGGCAATTGCAGCAGTTTCAGTACGTCGGCTATATGTTGGTAGCTGCCGTGGTATTTGCGATCTGCAAGCGTGTCGCGCACCCGTAGCCCCATCAGCGACGCAATATCCTCGAACCCCAAGCGCTGTCCGTCGGGTTCGATGTCGAAGCGGTCCAGCAGCAGCAGTTGCCCGTCGTAGGACAAATCGAAATCAGGCGTCTGAATGCCCGCGCGCTGCGCGGCGCGCAGGCATAGAAATTCATTGGCTGCCAGGCCTGGGTAGGCCTGCGATCCCGCTTTGACGATCAAGGTCGGAATTGAAATGGTGGGTCGATCAGGCACCATGATCTTGGGCTGCATTCCAGCAATGCCGGCACCGGTGCTCAGATAGGCGCTGACCAGATCATCGAAAGCTTTGGCGGTGAAGGCCGTCTCGAGCAGCGTCTGACGCGACAGCACCGACGCGTTGGGCGCTGGCGCATGCCCGGGCAGCGCGTAACCAAGACGACCGATGCCGTTGGCTCCGACCCGTGCCAGCAAATGCATTGCCGTCAACGCCTGTTTGGGAAACAACTGGCGCAAGCGCATGAACAGATCACCTTCGGGCAAATGCTGATACATGACGGGGAACAGGTCTCCATCCTCATAAGTCAGTTGCTGGGCAGGCATCAACAAGCCGACCGGCGGTTGGGAGGCATCCGCGTCCAGATAGCGAAATTCGCAACGGGATTGACGCAGCAGTTGGCCCTTGAGCTGCCCTGCAATGCTTACTTCGAGCAATTTGATTTGTTCAGGAAGCATCACCGTCCTCATCGTCGAGATTGCTGAATCGCGCGGTCATCTCGGCCAAGCTTGGCAGCCCCGCTCTTTCGAGGCGAAGCGTCAACCCCATCACACGAAGAATGTCCATCAGGGAGGCCACGGTCACATCCTCTCCACGTTCCAGTCGGTTGAGCACATTCCTGCTGCGACCGGAATTCCTGGCTATATCGGTTGCCTTCAAACCGGAGGTCTTGCGAATCTCCATCACGGCACGACCCAAATCTTGTGGAATACGAATTTTGTCCTTCATAAAGGACATTTATGGGCTGAGGAGTACATCCTTGCCTGCGGCCGCTCTCAGTGGCCTGTCCGGGACGGCGCGATCAGCCCGGCTGTCGCAGGGCGAGCCGGCTATGAGCTGGAGTCCGCAGTTAGGGGAAGCACTCGCAAGGAAAATTGAGCGATTCGATACGATGGGGCAGTCTTTTGCACCCGATGACCATGCTGACCCTGCACCGCAAACCCAAACCGAATACCGAACAAGTTGCCGACCATGCCTGGATGGATTTGCGTGCGCCGAATGCCTGGCTGATGCTGCTCGAGGCCCGCGCGCCCTGGGAGTTTGCCGCCTTGCTGGCGTCAGCGCCCTGGTTGCGCCGCTTGCCACGCGGCGACGGTCATCCAGTCATCGTCTTCCCGGGGCTTGGTGCCAACGACACCACGACCGAGCCGCTGCGGCGTTTTCTTGACCATCTTGGCTATGTCATCCACCCCTGGGGCCAGGGTTTCAATTTCGGCCCGCGCCAAGGTGTGCTGGAAAAATGCAATGCTGACCTGCAGGCCTTGTTCAAGCGCTATCAGCAGCCGGTCAGCCTGGTCGGCTGGAGTCTGGGCGGCATCTATGCGCGTGAGCTGGCCAAGGCCTTGCCTGAACAGACCCGCTGCGTCATCACCCTGGGCACGCCCTTCACCGGTCACCCGCGTGCAACCAATGCCTGGCGCTTCTTCGAATTGATGAATGGCCGGCATAGCCATGATCCCGAACTGCTGGCGCAGATCCGCCAGCCGCCTTCATTGCCGACGACCTCGATCTATTCGCGCAGCGACGGCATCGTGTCCTGGCGCTGCAGCGTCATGGAACCCGGCCCCTTGAGTGAAAACATCGAGGTCCATGGCAGTCATCTGGGCATGGGCTTGAACCCGCTGGCGCTCTATGCGGTGGCCGACCGCTTGGCGCAGCAGCCGGCCTCGTGGAAGCCGTTCGAATCCCAAGGTGCCAGGCGCTGGTTCTACCGCAGCGGAAATCATTGACCGATGCAGATTTCGGCCAACGGCATCGCGATCGAGGTCGAAGACCTGGGCAAGCCGACGGATGAGCCGCTGCTGCTGATCATGGGCCTGGGCATGCAATTGACGGCCTGGCATCGGGGGCTGGTGCAGCAGATGCTGGACCAGGGCTTTCGGGTCATCCGCTTCGACAACCGGGACGTCGGCCTGAGCCAGAATTTCGACGGATTGGGGGTACCCAATCTGGCCCTGGCCGCGCTGCAGCGGCTGGCCCGCTGGCCGGTGCGCAGCGCCTACAGCCTCAGCGACATGGCCGACGATGCGGCTGGCGTCCTGACCGCGCTGGGCTTGAAAAGCGCGCATGTCTGCGGCGCTTCGATGGGCGGCATGATTGCCCAGCAGCTGGCTTTGAACCACCCCGAGCGGGTTCGCAGCCTGACCCTGATGATGACGGACAGCGGTGCGCGCGGTTTGCCGCGTCCGACCTTGAAGGTCAGCGCTGCCTTGCTGGCCAGGCCCGCCGATCCTTATGACCTGGACAGCCTGGTCGATCATTACTACCGCTTGTTCCGCCTGATCGGCAGCCCGGCTTATCCGGGACCTGAAGCCTGGCTGCGGCAGGTCTGTGCGGATGCCGTCCGGCGCAGCAATCGCCCGCAAGGTTTCGCCCGGCAGTTGATGGCGATCGCCGCCGACACCGGGCGCGCCGCGCAGCTGGGTCGTATCAAGCGGCCGACCCTGGTGCTGCATGGTCTGGCCGACCCCTTGATCCCGGTGGCTGCGGCCCACGACCTGGCAGCCCGCATCCCCGGCGCGCAGCTCGAGCTGATCGAAGGCATGGGCCATGACCTGCCCGAGCCTCTCTGGCCGCGCTTTGTGGCCGCCATTCAAACGGTGGCTGCCAGGGCTGTTTGAGCTACGGCATGATTGCCTGCCATGCGACGCCGACTCCAGGGCGCAGCCGATGGACATCAGGCACCTCTTTTAATTTGTGTATAAATGTGTAAAATATAGACAATGAACAGCGCGGCCATCATCAAGCAGATAAAGGCTGATGGTTGGGTCTTGGTTCACACCGTGGGCTCGCACCACCAGTTCAAACACCCCATCAAGCCTGGCAAAGTGACGGTGCCGCACCCCAGGAAAGACCTGCCGCTGCCCACTGCGCGCAGCATCCTCAAGCAAGCCGGCCTGTGAAGCCGCCGAACAAGGAGTGACGACGATGCTCTACCCTGTCTATGTGCATGGCGGTGACGCCAGGCAGGCATATGGCGTGACTTTCCCCGACTTCCCTGGTTGTTTCGCCGCAGCTGATGAATGGGCCGGACTGCCTGCAGCGATTCAAGAAGCGGTGCAGGCGCACTTTCATGGCGAAGGTGCGCAAGCCGTGCCTGAGCCTACGGCCTTTGAACTGCTAACCGCCGATGCGCAGTACCAGGGCGGTGCTTGGATGCTGGCCGATGTTGACCTGAGCCGCATCGACACGAGCCCGGTGCGGCTGAACATCAGTTTGCCTGCCAATCTGGTCGATGAGATCGACGCCTTCGCGCGCAGCCAAGGATCCACACGCAGCGGTTTCCTGGCCCAGGCGGCCCGCCAGGCAATGGCGCTCAAGGGGTTCTGACCGGCTGGTCAACGCGGATTGATGCCGGCTCCGGCAGACATCGTCCGGCTGTGATGAACGATCAGCATCTGGGCGGCGAAATAGCTGCTGAGGATCCATAGCGAGGCCATGGGCAGCGGCGTGAGGAAGCGATCGATGGCGATCAATGAGTCGCTGAGCATGAACAGGCAGGCGCCGATCGCGACCCAGCTCGACGCCGCATCGCCAATCACCCTGGCGCGGCCGATCGCTTGCGCGGCCATCAGCGAAATCACGCCGATATAGCCGCCGACTGCCAGCTTCAGTACCGGATCGGCGAGGCTGCTCCAGAGCGCGGCGTACATCAGCGCACCGAAGCCCATGCTTGCAGCCAGGGCGCGGCGGTCGGGAAACCAGGGCGCTTGCTGGCGGAACAGGGCGATGTAGAACAGATGGGCGACCAGGAACGATGCCAGGCCGGCGATGAAATGATCACCCGGCAACATCAGCAGCACATCGCCGGCGAGTGAAGCCAGCAAGGCGGCCCCGAGCAGCAGATCGAATTTGCCCAGGCCTTGCGATGAAATCGCCCGCTGCACTACGAAGACGCAGGCGATCGACATCGGCATCGGTTTCAACGCCATCGGGAAAGCGATCCAGCCCAGCGCAGCCAGCGTTGCCAGCAGGGCCGTCTCCAGCAGCAGCAGCTCGAGCATTGCCAGGCGGCCTTGCATGAACAGACCGATGGCCCAGAGGGCGCTGCTGATTGACACGACCCAGATGGCAGACTGACCGGCCGACATGCTGTCCGCCGCCCAGAGGAATTGCGACACCGCCGCCAGGATCAAGGCGAACTGCGCGCCGATGAACCAGCAGCTCGCGCGGCTCAGCGCTGGGTCATAGCGTCTGACCGAAGCCAGGGTGAAAGCCGGTTTGGGATCGATCAAGGCCAGATCGGCGGGTTGCCAGCCGGGCGCTTTGAACCAGACCCTGAGCTTGTCGGCCCAATTCCTGGTGCGCCAGCTATTCCTGGCCAGAGCGCAGTAAACCTCGGCGTTGGCCCACAGCGGGTCCCAGCTTTCGAGCGGGCTGCGGGTGCCGTAGACGCATCGATCCGACTCGATTTCGGGCTGAAAGCTGCCGAACATCCGGTCCCAGATGACCAGCATGCCGCCGTAGTTGCGGTCGAGATAGCGGTCGTTGACGGCATGGTGGACCCGGTGGTTGCTGGGCGAGCAGAACACCCGGTCAAACCAGCCGAGCCGGCCGATCAGCTCGGTATGGACCCAGAATTGGTAGAGCAAATCGATCATCGCGACGATGCCGAACAGCAGCGGTGGCACGCCGGCAATCGCCATCGGCAGATAGAAAATCCATCCGAACAATGCGCCGCTCGAGGTTTGGCGCAGCGCGGTTGACAGGTTGTATTCCTGGCTCTGATGGTGCACGACATGGGCGGCCCAGAAGAGCGCGACTTCGTGGCCGGCGCGGTGCAACCAGTAGTAGCAAAAATCGTAAAAGAGCAGGGCGAAGACCCAGCCGTACCAGTTGTTCCAGAAATCCAGCTTCGGAAAGATCGCGATGGCGCCGAAGACTGCGCTGTAGATGCCAATTGTCAGCAACCTTGTCAACACGCCGGCGAGCTGACTGATGACCCCGAGGCTGAGGCTGTTGATGGCATCGTTGAAGCGGTAGACCTCGCGACCTGCGCGAACCCGGCCCCAGACCCATTCGATGGCGATCAACAGCAGAAAAACCGGCATCGCGAAAACTATGACTCTGCTCATGCCCCGATTTTCGCCAACCTGGCCGGCAGTGAAATGGGGTTAAACCTAGGGCCCTGTTCAGCGGCGCCAGATCGACAAGGTCATGAACATCGCCACGGCGCCAGCGTAGACCAGGATGCCCAGGCCGATGCTGAAGGGCAAGAGCTGCCAGCGCGAGACCCACATCAGCGCGACGCCGATGCTGGCGAACATCGCAGCCTCGCCCAGAAAGCAGGCCCAGGCCAGCAGCCGCGACCCGGCGGTGAGCCGCTCCGACATCCAGCGGCGGTAGGCGGCTTGACCATGCGAGCGGATCAACCAGGCCGATTGCAGGTTGCGGGCGCTGACGAGCAAGCTGGTGGTGGTCAGCGAGATCGTCAGCATCGGCCAGCAGGCGGCGATCAGCACGAAGGCGAGATTCAGCGGCAGGCCGATGCGCCAGCCCAGCCGCCGCATCAAGGGGTTGCCTTCAAAGGCCAGGTTCGGCGTGGCGATCCAGGTGGACAGCAGATCGAAAGCGCGCGCCAGCAGCAGCATTGACAAGAACCAGCCCCACAGGCTGCTGCCGAACGGTATCCAGGCATCGCTCTGCAGCGCTGCTGAAAAAGCTTCAGGCAAGCCTGGGTATGAATGGTTGGCACTGCTGAGAGGCAAGGTCGACTTCGTTCGCTCGTGCCAAAACTTGGCACAGCAGCGACTGTTTCACCGCCGCCGTCTCAGTACAAGTGAAAAACCCGGGTTCACCCCTCAGACAAAGGGGTGTGCAGCCTCAATGCGCCAAGGCCATCAGCATGGCGCTGTTGCCATCGGCCGTTGTCATCGCCAGGATGACGCGGGTGCCGTCGGCGTTGAAGGTGGCGATGCCGGCCAGCGCAATGGCCTTGCCGGCGCAGGTTTCGGTCAAGCTGAAGTCGACCAGGGCTTTGGCTTCGGGCCGCAGCGTCGCTTGGCCGATATAGCTGCAGCCGGTGCTGCTGGTGCCGGTCAGGCCGCCGGCAGCAATCGTCCAGCTGACATTGGCCGGGCCGAGCGTAGCCGTCCAATGGCCGGCAAAGTCGCTCAAGGTCGCGGCCTTGTCGTAGCGGCTCTGGTAGTTCAGCGACCATGCCTCGTTCAAGCTGCCGGTGATCAAGTTGCCGCTGAGGTTTGATTTGGCCGTGACGTTGGCGTTGAGGCTGACCGGATTGACAGTCGACAGGCCCAGCAGATAGCTTTTGCCGCTGCCGCTGAAGTTGCTTTCGTTGACCAGCAAGGCAGCTTTGACCATGCGGGTGCTGCCATTGGCTTCGGTCACCAGCAGCCAGAGCTGGCCATCGGCAAGCACGACCGCCGAAGCCGCCAGGCTGCTGCTGCCGGAAGTCAACTGACCTTCCCAGATGCCTTGCAGTGAAGTGATCGACGGGCCGGTCGGTGCTAGGGGCGAGGCCGGGGTGCTGTTGCCACCACCGCCACCGCCACAGCCGACCAGCGTGATGGCCAGGAGGATAAAGAGAAGTTTTCGGAAATGCATGAAGGGTCTCGTTCTGGCCTTAGAACCAATAATTGCTGTCAAGTGGCGGCGGGGCATAGCCGATCAGGCTCAGGGTCATGAAGGCCGCTGCGCCGATGTCATGGATGACGCCATTGGCCTGCCCATCGCTGTCGAACTGGCCGCCATCGGTGATCTGGAAATCGAGCCGGGTCTTGCCGCCCTCGGTACTGAGCTGCCCGCCATAGGCCTCGCTCGCCAGATTGACCCAGGTGCCGGTACCGTCTTTTTGCCAGTAGCCATTGACGCCCAAGTCGGCGTCGACGTAGAGGCTGAATGATTCGACTTTGCCAACGGCACCGACAGCCGCGGAGAAATCGATCAAGCCGACCGGCATCAACATTGATTCCGGCAAATGTGCGGGTGCAGCTTGCTGGCTGAATGAGCTGATCGCCGTGTTCGCTGCGGGCAGCAATTTGCCCAGCAAGGAGTCGGCGACCAGCGTTGCATAGACCGGGTTGCTGCTTGAGGCAGCCAGCAGCATCAACGGTGTCGAGCAGACATTGGCTTGGTGCGAGTCGGCAATGCCATCGCCATTGCCGTCGCCTGACTTCAGGCCGCTGCTGGCCGTCAGCGCCGGTGCTGCGGCCTCGACCCCGTCGGCGATGCCATCTCTGTCGGCGTCTCCAAGCACCAGGGCGGTGGCCGGACTGGCGACCCACTCCGCCTGCCCATGGCCGTCGATGTAACTGGCATTGACGCTGACGGTTCTGCCGACCTGGGCTGAGGTCAGCAGGAAACTGGCCCCGCCTGCCCCGGAGATGTTCACCCCATCGGCCTGCCATTGGTAGCTGATCGACCCCAGGCCATCAGCATCGGCCAGATTGTTGCCGGCGCTCAGCATCCGGCCTTCGGTGGCGTTGCCGGAGATGCTGACCTGGCCGGTCGGCGCTGCGTTGTCAAGCGGCAGCGACTTGTCGTCAAAGCTGGCGATCTCGACCGAAGCCAGGCTGTCGACGCCGTCCGGCCCGGAAATAGTCCAACCGCTGCTGGTGCGTTGTACCTGGTACTGCGCCGCCAGCCCGGCAAATACGGCGGTATCGATGCCGGCGCCGCCAATCAACTGGTCATTGCCCGCGCCACCGCTCAAGCGGTCGTTGCCTGTACCGCCATCGAGGCTGTCGTTGCCGCGCATGCCATAGAGAATATTCGCGGCCTCGTTGCCCGTCAGCTGGTCGTAGCCGTCACCGCCATAGGCGTTTTCGATCACCGTACCTGGCGCCAGGGCGAGGCTTTGCCCATCGATCAGGCTGACGCCATTGGCGGCGAGGTTGAGCGAGACCGTTGCGCTGCAGGCCGCTGCATTGAGCGTGTCGATGCCGCCGCTATCGGCCAAGCTGGCGCGCAAGGGATTGATGGCGCAGGTTTCTGAAAATTCGTCGGTGTAGATATAAACATCATCGGGACTGGCCGGCTTGCCGATCAGATCGAGCGACCAGGAATCGAATTTGCCGGTGGTCAGAAGCGATAAATCCGTGATCTTCAATGACCAGATGCCGACCGATGATTCGCCCCAATTCAGCACGGTATCAAAGGTGAAGTTGATATTCGCCAGATCCGAGCCATCGGGATTCGCCGCGGTCTCTTGCGGGCGGGACAAGAGGTAGCTCTGGGTGCCGGAAGGGGAAGTCAATAAAACCGTTAGGTCGCCGATGAAACCATGGGTTACCTTCAAGGTCACTTCGACCCGTTCGACTTCCATGTCCTGAATGACCTTGATACTGTCGACTGCACCGATCGAGCTGTTATCAGGAATAATCTTGGCCGGGCTGCTGCTGTTTATGATTTCGAGGCGATTCGAGACTGTATGGGATGTATTGCCCCAGGTTTCTGCCAAACGCACGGCGGCCCGGGCGTCGACCAAGCCATAACCCAGATGTTGATCAATTGAATCAAAATGCAGGCCGCCACCATTCCAGTTGGTGGCACCGTTATAGGCCCAGTCATTATTGTTCGAGGCGCCCTTGCGGGCGCAATAGGCAAGAATCTCTTGAACATCGCGGTAGCCGAGCAAGGGATTGGCATCGAGCATCAGCGCGACGATGCCGGAGACGATCGGCGCTGAAAATGAGGTTCCGGCCATGTCGACATAGTCGGTCGAGTTATAGCCGGCAACGCCGCTGCGATCGGTCGTCAGGATATTGCTCAAAGGGTCGGCGGTGCCGCCGCCGCCACCCGGCGCTGATACCAGCACCGAAGCCCCGGGTGTACTGTAATCGGCGATATTTCCGGAGTAATCTGTCGCCGCTACGGTGATGATGTACTGGCTGTTCTGGAAATTGTGCAGATTGGTGTCGTCGCCATCGAGATGCCCGTTGGCCGCTGATTGAACGACAACCGTGCCCAGGCCGGCCCGGCCCTTGGCAGCGAGATTGGCCAAGGCTGCGCCAGCTGCGGTAAACGGGGCTGCGCGAAAATTATCATAGAAGGCCCAAGTGGCGCCGCTCGGGAAGCCATTGGAAAATCCCCAGCTGTCATTCAATATATCGGCACAGGTCGCCGCATATTTATAGGCATTGACGATCTGGGCTGCCAGACCGCTGAAATTCATCGGCGAGTAGATACTGATCAAATCGGCGTCATAAGCAACACCGACGGTACCGATACCGTTCAAAGCTGCGGCAATAGTACCCGCGACCGCAGTGCCATGATTATCTGTGGAAAGGACCGGCGTGCCTCCTGCTGATAAATCAACTGAACTCGTTCCAAGATTGTTCAGTAAGTTGTTTTTCAGATCCGGATGCAGCGGATCGATACCCTGATCGAAGACGGCAACCCGCACGCCAGCGCCAGTATAATCAGCCCATACCGGCAGGGCATTGATACCGGTGTCTGGATAGAGATACCATTCAAGCCCGAGCGAGGGCTCCGTGGGTAATTTATAGGGGTTGTCGTCATCCTGAATGAAGCCATAGACGGTGGCTTCCTGGAGTACGGCATTGACCGGCTTGGTCAGATAGACAAGCACCGCTTCGGAGGGCTCGAATATCGAGTCGCCGATGATCTGAACGGAGAAGGTTGCACTGGTTTTTCCGGCCGGAACGGTGACCGTTGCAGATAATGCGATGAAATCAATCCCGGCAGTTGCGGTTGTATTGGTTGCCGTGCTGACACGAAAGGTCACCTGACTTGTACTGGCCGTCGACAGGTGGACCGTGAAGAACAGGCTGACGCTGCCACTATTGCCTTCCAGTACCGTGGCCTCGCTGGCAGTTATGTACGGAGCAACCGCTGAGGTGACATCGACGCCCGGAGTTGCGGCAAGCAATAAATCCGGTTGATGGAGATATATGTCTTTAGTCGCTGTCAGCTTTCCAAGAATTTTTTCCTGAATACCAGCAATAATTGAATTTTCAGAAAATATATTCACGCCGGCGGCCAGGGCATAGTCATCATGAGTGAATGCGCTGGTTTTCGCAATGGGCATCTTCATCTCCCCGGAAATTTCAAATCCGGCGTTTCATTTGCGCCAGCAGGGCGATAAAACATCAGGCCTGACCCATTCTGTGAGTCCAAGACGGTTCGCAAGGGACTTGCGTGCAACCCGATCCAATTGCCTGGGTCCAGCCTTTGAAATTCTTCTTGAGCCAAACCGGGCAGCATCAGAGGATCATGGCCGGCGACCGGCTGACCGTGCTTGTTCTTGGTCAAGCAGTGCCATTCTGGCCACGTGGCTGGATCAAGTTTCAGTGGGCTCCGGCTTTTTTGATCGTGCTGAGGATCGCGTTGACTGGGAAGTGAAGCGCTAGGCTTCGGCTTCGGCACGGAGCGCAGAGTGCAGTCAGCCCAGTCTTTTGGCTCATTGTTGCTTCAAGCCAACTGGGCCGCGGCCGAGGCGTTGACTTGATCGAGGCCGGTGCGGTGAGAAACCCCTATTTGCTTGCCAGCATCAATCGCAATCGGGAAGCTGTGTATGCAGCGTGACCTGCCTGCTTATTTGTGGGACGTTCGGCAGTAAGCCTTTGCGATTCAGGTCCAGCGCCCTATCTTCAAGAAGCTTGGGCGGTTTGCAGCGCAGTGGTGATCGTGTTGGCGTTGTGGGCGAACAGCTTCAGGTAGCTGTCGGCTTCGGTACCGGGCGCCGACAGAGCGTCTGAATAGAGCCGTCCGCCCAGCTTGGCGCCACTTTCTTTGGCGATGCGGGTCATCAGGCGCGGGTCGGAGATGTTTTCGACAAAGACTGCCGCAGCCTTCTGACTGCGGATCTGGTCAATCAGGCGCGCGACCGAGGCTGCCGAGGCCTCGCTCTCGGTGCTGCGTCCTCGGGCGGCGATGAACTCGATGCCATAGGCCGCAGCGAAATAGCCGAAGGCATTGTGGCTGGTGATGACACGGCGGCGCGCTTTTGGCACAGGCTCCAGCGCCTTGCGAATGGACTGGTCAAGTGTCTGCAAACGGGCCAGATATTGCGTCGTGCGCGACTGCAAGCCGGCGGCATCGGCCGGCGCCAAGCGCAGCAGTGCATCGCGTAAATTGCGCACATAGTCCTGGCCACAAGCCAGGCTTTGCCATGCATGGGGGTCGGGTGCGCCGTTCAGCATGCGCGGCTGCAGGCCGGCGCTGGCAACGATCAGCGGGCCGCGGTAACCCGATACCCGCACCAAGCGGTCGATCCAGCCCTCGAAGCCCAGACCGTTGACCACCACCAGATCGGCATCGGCGAGCCGTTTCGCATCGGCAGGGCGCGGCTCGAACATATGGGCATCTGCATCCGGGCCGACCAGGGCCGTGACTTCGATGCTGGTGCCGCCGATATTGCGCAGCAAATCAGCCAGGATCGAAAAGCTCGCCACCACCTGCAGCGGCTGGCGCTGGGCCCGTCCGAAGCCGGCGTGAGCGGCCAGCATGGATGCGATGGCGGTACGCCGCGAGCAGTTCATGCGGCCTTGTGCGAGTGGCGATGCAGGACGCGCCAGACCAGACCCTCGCGCGGCCCGAAGGCCAGCGACAGCAGGTAGATCGCACCGGCCACCAGCACGATCGCGGGACCCGAGGGCCATTGCAGGTGATACGAGAGCAGCAAACCGACCAGACCCGACAGCATCGCGATCAGCATGGCGGCCAGTGCCAAGCTCCAGACCTGAGCGGCCCAGAAACGTGCTGCGGTGGCTGGCAACATCATCAGTCCGACTGCCATCAGCGTGCCCAGCGCCTGGAAACCGGCGACCAGATTGGCCACGGTCAGGACCAGAAACAGGCCGTGGATCAGCGCCCCATGGCCGCCCATATTGCGCAAAAAGCCGGGGTCGACGCATTCGACCACCAGCGGGCGGTAGAGCAGCGCCAGCAGGATTAGCGTGATGCTCGTGACCGAAGCCATCAGCAGCAGGGCCGGGTCATCGACCGCCAGGATGGTGCCGAACAGCAGGTGGATCAGGTCGACGCTGCTGCCATGGGTCGAAATCAACAGCACGCCGAGCGCCAGCGCGATCAGGTAGAAGGCGGCAAAACTTGCGTCTTCGCGCTGTTTGGTGGCGCGAGTGACAAAGCCCGCGGCGAGCGCCACAGCGACTGCGGCCGCGAAACCGCCCAAGCTCATCGCCACGAGCGAAAAGCCGCCGAACAAAAAGCCCAACGCCACGCCGGGCAGCAGCGCATGGGCCATCGCGTCGCCCATCAAGCTCATCCGGCGCAGCACCAGCAGGGTGCCGATCGGCGCGCTGCCCAGACTCAAGGCCAAGCTGGCGACGAGGGCACGGCGCATGAAGCCGTAATCGGCGAAGGGCTGGATCAGCAATTCATAGAGCGTCATGCCGCCTCCCGGCATGGCGGCGCATGGTCGTCCCAGGCTTCGGCCATCTGGCGTGCCTTGGCCAGATTTTCCGGCTGCAGCGCTTCGGTGGTCGGTCCCCAGGCCACGCAACGCCTGGCGAGCAAGAGCGTACGGTCGAAATGTGCGCGCACCTGCTCCAGGTCATGCAGGACCGCGACGATCGTGCGCGATTCCGCATGCCAGCGATGCACCAGCGCCAGCAGGTCGGCGGTGGTGCGGGCATCGATTGCGTTGAACGGTTCATCGAGCAGGATCACCGGCGCGTCCTGCAGCAGCAAGCGGGCGAACAAGACCCGCTGGAACTGGCCGGCAGACAACTCGCCGATGCTGCGGCGCTCGAAGCCGTTCAAGCCAACGCTGTCGAGGGCTTCCATCACTGCCTCGCGCTGGCCGTGGTCGAGGCCGCGAAAAGCGCCGCTGCGGCCCCAATGCCCCAGGGCGATCAGGTCGAAGACAGAAATGGGGAAGCTGCGTTCGATCTCGGCCTGCTGCGGTAGCCAGGCGATACGTCCGCGCAAATCTTCGGCGATCCGCACCTGGCCCGCCGCCGGGCGCAAGCGCCCCATGACAGCGGCCAGCAAGCTCGATTTACCAGCACCGTTCGGTCCGACGATGGCGGTCAGGCTGCCGCGCTCGAAGGAGCCCGAAAAATGATGGACGGCCGGGTGACCGTCATAGGCCACCGTCAAGTCGCTGATGGCGATTGCATTCATTGCAACGCCCAGAAAACGGCCAGCCACAGGCAGGCGACGACAGCCAATGCGCCGGCGACGCGCTGCGCGGCGCTGTTCATCAGCAGGCTGACAGGAAATATTCGGCGGGACATGCTCTGGTGCTAATGCGAACTCATTTGCAATAGAATAACATGCCGAGCCTGGCATAGACATGAAGGTCACCACTTGCAGCCTGCCATCCTTCCCGCCGTCCCGATCGAGCGTTCGACCCGCCAGCGCGCCGCGATCCGCGATGCAATCGATGCGGCTGGCCGGCCCTTGTCGCCCCAGGAAGTGCTGGCCAGCGCCCAGTCTGCGGTACCCGGCCTGAGCTTGGCGACGGTTTATCGCAACCTCAAACTGCTGCAGTCGTCGGAAGAAATCAGCGTTGTCACGCTGCCCGGCGACAGCCCGCGCTATGAATCAGTCCGCCATGGCCATCATCACCATTTTCAATGCATGAACTGCAGCCGCGTTTTCGACGTGCATGCCTGCCCCGGCAATCTGGCCAAGCTGGCGCCCGAAGGCTTCACCGTTGATCACCATGAGTTGACGCTGTATGGCCGTTGCGCGGCCTGCGCGGGCTTGTGAAGTTGCGGTTCGGGTCGCATTGATTTGAGCGCCGCGCCATCACGCAGGCAAACTGCGGAGGCTTAAATTGCTGGCACTTTCGGCAAGGCCCAGAAAATCATGAAGGCCATGCCCTTGCCCGGTTTTGGCCGTTCGGTTGTCCTGCCGGGTCGGGCGCGGGTGAAAACTAAACCTGCGCAGCTTCCTGCAAAACCTTGGCCGCCCATTGGTTCAGGCTCTGGCCATGAGATCCATGCACTGGAGCGAGGCTTACCTTACCTCATGACAGCCGGTAGGTTTCAAGATGAATGCTCGTCTCGGTGCTGCTGATGCCGCGTATCAGGCGGATGCGCTCCAGCACTTTCGACAGCCCCGCCAGATTCGGCGCGCGCAGTTCGGCCAGCAGGTCCCAGCGGCCATTGGTGTCGTGCAGCGTGGCTACCCCGGGTTCGCCCAGCAGGCTGGCGATGACGGAACGGGTTTCGTTGCCCTCCACGGCAATGCTCATCCAGGCACTGATTTCGCCGGGCTGCGCATCGGGCCGCAGCATCACGGTATAGCCCACGATGATGCCTGCGTCCTCCAGCTTGGTGACACGGTTTGTCACCGTGCCGCGCGACACCCCGAGCTTTTGCGCCAAGGTCGCCACGGAGGTGCGTGCGTCCTTGCGCAGCAAAGACAAAAGTTGCTGATCTATGTTGTCCATACTGTCATTTTGGCATTTTTATCTATCTAAATGCTAAATTTTTAGGCAAAACGTTACATAGTTGTGGATTTACATTGCCATGGGCGCCGGAGAAACTTCTCGTTACTTCAACGAGAACCGCCCCATGAACAGCCCAAAGCTTGCCCAGACGCTATTTCTCACCGCCCAGGATATGGCCAGCATGGTGCACCAGCTGGGAATAGCCAGCACCCTGGCCGGCCTTGCTGAAGCCATCGAGCAAGACTATCGGCGCTGGCAGGATTTTGACAAATGCGCGCGCGTGGCCAGCCATTCGACCGAGGGCGTGATCGAACTGATGCCGATTGCCGATGGCAAGACTTATGCTTTCAAGTACGTCAACGGCCATCCCAAAAACACCCGGATCGGTCTGCCGACCGTGATGGCTTTCGGTGTGCTGGCCGATGTCGCCACCGGGGTTCCCGATCTGCTCTGCGAACTGACCTTGACCACGGCGCTACGCACGGCAGCGATGTCGGCTGTGGCGGCGCGCGCCCTGGCCCGTCCCTACAGCAGCAGCATGGCCTTGATCGGCAACGGTGCGCAAAGCGAGTTCCAGGCGCTGGCCTTTCAGCAATTGCTGGGCATCCGCGAAATCCGCCTGTTTGACACCGACAGGGCCGCCACCGCCAAGCTGATGCACAACCTGCAACCTACCGGCCTGCGCCTGTTGCCTTGTGCAAGCATCGCCGAGGCCGTTCGCGGCGTGGATATTGTGACCACCGTGACAGCCGATAAAACCAACGCGACGATTCTCACGCCCGAGCTGATCGAACCCGGCATGCACATCAACGGTGTCGGTGGCGACTGTCCCGGCAAGACGGAATTGCACCCCGATGTGCTGCGCGGCGCCGCCGTGTTTGTCCAGTACGAACCGCAGACTCGCATCGAAGGCGATCTGCAGCATCTGCCTGCAGAATTTGCTGTGACTGAACTCTGGCGGGTCTTGCGTCATGAAGCGCCGGGGCGCAGCCACGATGCCCAGGTGACGCTGTTTGACTCGGTCGGTTTTGCGCTGGAGGACTATTCGGCCCTTCGCTTCATGCGTGATGCGGCGCGGCGATTGGGTTATGGCCAATGGGTGTCGTTGGTCCCCGAACTGTCCAACCCGAAGGACCTGTTCAGCCTGATACAGCCGGCTGCAAAGCAAGCGCGCCACACTCGCGCCGCCGCACAGCCCCAAGAGCTCGCGTCAGCATGAGGAATCTGCGTGAGGCCAGACCGGCGGCTGGCGGTGTCAGTCTGATCGGCGCTCCTTCCGACATCGGCGCCGGCACCCTGGGTGCGCGCATGGGGCCGGAGGCGCTGCGTGTGGCAGGTATTGGCCAGGCGATTGCCCAATTCGGACTTGACGTGCGGGACTGCGGCAACTTGGCAGGGCCAGCCAACCCATGGCAGGAGGCCGTAAACGGCTTTCGGCACTTGCCCGAAGTGGTGCAATGGAACCGTTTGGTGCACGACGCGGTGTACGCCGAGCTCGAGGCTGCTCGCCTGCCCATCATGCTCGGTGGTGATCATTGCCTGGCGATAGGCTCCATCAGCGCGGTGGCAAGGCATTGCCGGGATCGGGGCAAAAAGCTGCGTGTGCTCTGGTTTGACGCCCATGCCGACTTCAACACCGGCACGCTCACGCCGAGCGGCAACATCCACGGCATGCCGGTGGCCTGTCTATGCGGTCATGGGCCCCAGGCATTGATTGAAATCGGCGGGCATGTGCCGGCTTTGCGACCCAAGGAGATTCGCCAAATCGGCATCCGCAGCGTGGACGAGGGTGAAAAACGACTGGTCCACGACATCGGTATCGAGGTCTTTGACATGCGCTACATCGACGAGATGGGGATGCGCCACAGCATGGACCTTGCACTCGCCTTGGTGGACGCAAACACCCATCTCCATGTCAGCCTGGACGTCGACTTCCTCGACCCTTCGATTGCGCCTGGCGTGGGCACGACCGTGCGCGGAGGCCCGACCTACCGCGAAGCCCAGCTCTGTATGGAAATGATCGCCGACACCGGTCGCCTGGCATCGCTCGACCTGGTGGAACTGAATCCGGCGCTCGACCTGCGTAACCAGACCGCCGAACTGGCGGTGGACTTGATTGAAAGCCTGTTCGGCAAGAGCACCTTGATGCGCCAATCGGCGGGTCGCGCCTGACCGTCAGTCCGTTGCTGCAGCCCGGATTCAGTCGACCTTGGGATCGACGCGCAGCGAGTAATCGACTGCGCTGACATCCTTGGTCAGCCGGCCGATCGAGATCCGGTCGACGCCGGTGGCTGCGATCCAGCGCAGCTGGTCCAGGGCCACGCCGCCCGAGACTTCCAGCAACGCGCGCCCGGCAGTCAGCGCCACCGCTTCGACCATCATCGCTTCGCTGAAGTTGTCGAGCAGCACGCTGACCGCACCCGCTGCCAGCGCCTGCTGCAGTTCGGGCAATGACTCGACCTCGATCTGTATGCTCACGCCGGCATTCAAGGCCTGGGCAGCCTGCAGCGCCGCAGCGATGCCACCGGCCGCGGCGATATGGTTTTCCTTGATCAGGATGCCGTCATAGAGCGCCAGACGCTGGTTCGAGCCACCGCCGACCCGCACCGCATATTTCTGCGCCAGGCGCAGCCCGGGCAGGGTCTTGCGGGTATCGAGGATCTGGCAACCGCGCGGGTTGCTGCTGGCGCCGGCGATCGCCTGCACATGGGCATGGGTCGAGGTCGCGGTGCCCGACAGGAGCTGCAGAAAGTTCAATGCCGGGCGTTCGGCCGACAGCAGCGCGCGGCCATCGGCTTCGATCACGCAGACCTTGCTGTCAGCCGCCATCAACGCGCCTTCGGCGTAATGCCAGTCGATGTTTGCCGACTGATCGAGCGCCAGCAGCACTGCCTCGAACCAATCGCGCCCGCACAGAACTGCCGCCTCGCGCACCGTCAGGCTTGCCTTGACGTGCCGCCCGGCGGGCACCAGTTGCGCGGTCCAGTCGCAGACCCCGATGTCCTCCTGCAGCGCATCGCGAACATTGCGCTGGCGCGCCTCGGCCAGCGTCTCGTTGCGCTCGGCCATGCTTATTCCGGCTGGCCGATCGTCAGGCTCAGCGTTGCCAGGCCCTCGATCGCGCCGGTGATCACGTCACCCGGCTTGACCGCGCCGACGCCTTCTGGCGTGCCGGTGTAGATCAGGTCGCCCGGCTCGAGGTGGTAATAATGCGACAGATTGCTGATGACTTCAGCCACGTTCCAGATCTGGTCAGACAGATCGCCACGCTGTTTTTCGACGCCGTTGACTGCCAGCGTGATTGCACCCTGGTTCAGCGGGCCGATCTCGCTGACCGGCACCAGTTCGGTGATCAGCGCTGATTGCTCGAAGCCTTTGGCGGTATCCCAGGGGCGGCCCATCGATTTGGCTTCGGCCTGCAAGTCGCGCCGCGTCATGTCGAGCCCGGCCGCATAAGCCCAGACGGCAGCTTGCGCGTCTGCGGCAGCGACCTTGAAGACCGGCGCGCCGATGGCCACCACCAGCTCCATCTCGAAATGGTAGTTTTTCGTGCTCGGCGGATAGGGAACTGTCGAACCCGACGGCACCAGCGCACTGGCCGGCTTGGAGAAGTAGAACGGCGGTTCACGGTCCGGGTTGCCACCCATTTCGAGAGCATGGGCGGCGTAATTGCGCCCGACGCAGAAGATTCTTGAAACGGCATAACGATCGGTCGTGCCGCGCACGGCGACGCTGGCTTGTTCGGCAGGGGGAAAGATATATTGGCTCATCGGGATTGGGCTGGCAGTCTAAGGCAGTGAGCATAAGGCGCCTGCTCATTCTGCATATTGCGGCCTTCCCTGCTTGGCAAACCTGCCCTTTATGGTTTAGGGTTGCGCCGATGAGAATTAGAACCTGGGCAATCCCGCTGTTGATCCTGTTGCTGGCCGGCTGCGCGAGCCGTTCGACTATGCCTGCCGGATCTTTTGCGGGCAAGGATGGCCCCGAAGCCGTCATTCCGCCCGATCTGCAGCAGGTTCCTGATGCTGCACCGAAAGTCGAGACACCGCGCCTGGGTGGCCCGAACAAGCCCTATGAGGTGCTGGGGCAACGCTATAAGCCGATGACCGAGGACAAGCCTCTGGTCGAGCGCGGCCTGGCCTCCTGGTACGGCAAGAAGTTCCATGGCCGGCCGACTTCGAGCGGCGAGGTCTACAACATGTACGCGATGACCGGTGCCCATGCCTTGATGCCGATTCCGAGCTATGCGCGGGTTCGCAACCCGGCCAATGGCCGCGAGGTGATCGTGCGTATCAATGACCGCGGGCCGTTCCATGCGGGGCGCATCATCGACCTCAGCTATACCGCCGCCTTGAAACTCGACGTCCTGCGCGGGGTGACGATGGTCGAAGTCGAGAGGATTACCTATGCCGACATCCGCAGCGGTGCCTGGCAACGCAGCAACCCAACGCCGGTCTACGCGGCGGCCGAGCCGGTCGGGGCACCGCAGCGTGAAGGCCGGCCGATGCAGAACGCCCCGGCATTCTGGCTGCAGCTTGGCGCCTTCTCGCAGCTCGACGGCGCTGAAGCGATGCGCAACAAGCTGGCCTTGCAACTCGACTGGATGGCGCCGATGCTGGCGATCTTCAAGGAAGCCAGCTTGCACCGTGTGCAAGCCGGGCCCTATGCCACGCGCGCCGATGCCAGCCAGGCCGCTGAGCGTGCCCGCTTCGCCCTTGCCAGCAGCGCGCTGGTGGTCGAGCGCAAATAGCGCCCGACTTTTTGATTTACTTGCTTTGCGGCATCGCGAACTCGGCGCCCTTGTCGATGCTCGCAGGCCAGCGCTGCATGATGCTTTTCTGCTTGGTATAAAAGCGCACGCCTTCTTCGCCATAGGCATGCATGTCGCCGAACAGGCTCTTCTTCCAGCCACCGAAGCCATGCCAGGCCATCGGCACCGGAATCGGCACATTGATGCCGACCATGCCGACCTGGATGCGGCGTGAGAACTCGCGTGCGACATTGCCGTCGCTGGTGTAGCAGGCCACGCCGTTGCCGAATTCATGTTCGTTGACCAGGTCCACCGCCTCGGCAAAGTCCTTGACGCGCACACAAGACAGCACCGGGCCGAAGATTTCTTCCTTGTAGATGCGCATCGACGGCGTCACATGGTCGAACAGCGTGCCGCCAGTGAAGAAGCCGTTTTCATAGCCAGCCACTTTGTGACCGCGGCCATCGACGACCAGCGTCGCGCCTTCTTCGACGCCGATGCCGATGTAGTTCTCGATCCGGTCGCGGGCTTCACGCGTGACGATCGGACCCATCTCGGCGTCGAGTTCCATGCCGTTCTTGATTTTCAGCGTGCGGGCGCGCTCGGCCAGCTTCGGGATGATCTGGTCGGCCACATCGCCGACCAGCACCGCCACCGAAATTGCCATGCAGCGCTCGCCGGCCGAGCCATAAGCGGCACCGATCAGACCGTCGACCGCCTGCTCGATATTGGCATCGGGCATCACGACCATATGGTTCTTGGCCCCGCCCAGCGCCTGGACGCGTTTGCCGTTGCGGGCGCCGGTTTCGTAGATGTACTGGGCAATCGGGGTCGAGCCGACAAAGCTCAAAGCCTTCACGTCAGGATGGTTGAGCAAACCGTCGACGGCCAGCTTGTCGCCTTGCAGCACGGTGAAAATGCCCTTGGGCAGACCGGCTTGCGCGAGCAGATCGGCGACGAACAGGCTGACCGAAGGATCGCGCTCGCTCGGTTTCAGGATGAAGGCATTGCCGGTCGCGATCGCCATCGGCACCATCCACATCGGCACCATGAAGGGGAAGTTGAACGGCGTGACGCCGGCGACGACGCCCAGCGGCTGGCGCATTGTCCAGTTGTCCATGCCGGTCGACACCTGGTCAGTGAAGTCGCCCTTGAGCAATTGCGGCGCACCGCAGGCGAACTCGACGATGTCGATACCGCGTGCGACCTCGCCCTGCGCGTCAGTGAAGACCTTGCCATGTTCGGCGGTGATCATCGCGGCGATGCTGTCCTTGTTCAGGTTGAGCAGCTCGAGGAACTTGAACATCACCCGGGCGCGGCGCAGCGGCGGCGCATCGCCCCAGGCCGGAAATGCCGCTTTGGCGCTGGCTACCGCAGCATTGACATCCTCGATGCTGGCCAGTTGCACCTGGCGTGCCACCGCGCCGGTGGTCGGGTTGTAGACCGCCTGGCTGCGGCCTGAAGTCGCGGCTTGCGGCGCGCCATTGATGAAATGGGTGATGTCTTGCTGGCTCTCGTAGGGGCTGGTCATGTCGGTCTCCGTTGGAATGGCGCCAGTTTAAGGATCACAGGCAATCCTGCCAATCGGTTTACGCTGATCTGATTGTTCTGTAATATGAACAATGACCAAAAAAATTGAACTTCGCCACGACCTGCTGTGGGGTCAGCTGCATGCGCTGACGGTGATCGCGCAGCTGGGCAGTTTCACCAAGACAGCGCAGCGTCTGGGCTTGTCGAAGGCGGCAGTCAGTCAGCGCATTGCCGATCTCGAGCGCGCGATGGGCCAGACCCTGGTGGCGCGCACGACCCGCTCGGTGCGACTATCCGACGCCGGCCAGCATCTGGTCGACGAGACCTCAGCCAGCTTCGCCCAGATCACCAGCAGCCTGGGTGCAGCGCGCGATGCGGTCGGTCAGCCGCGCGGCCTGCTGCGAATCACCGCCCCGGTGGCGCTGGGCCGCCAGCATGTGACGCCGCTGTTGAGCAACTTTTTGAAGCGTTTTCCCGAAATCCGCATCGAGCTCGATTTGTCGGACCGCTTGGTGGCGCTGACCCAGGAGGGCTTCGATCTGGCGATCCGCCACACCACCGCACCGCCCGACACCCATGTGGCGATCAAGCTCTGTGCCTCGCGTGCGCTGTTGGCGGCCAGCCCCGCTTACCTGGCGACCCATGGTCAACCGGATCATCCCGAACAACTGTCGCAACATGCTTGCCTGCCTTATCTGCGTCCGGGTCCGGCAGTCTGGCTGTTCGAGCGCGGTGCTGGCGAAGCCACGCAGCGCTTGCAGATTCCTGTGCAAGGCCCGCTGCGCGCCGGCAACAGTGAAATCCTGCGCGACGCCGCGATCGACGGTCTCGGGCTGACCCTACTGCCCGACTTCACCGCAGCACCTGCCCTGCGCAGTGGCGCTTTGGTCGAGTTGCTCAGCGAATGGCGAACGGTCGGATTTTTTGGCGATTCGATTTATGCGATCCATCCCTGGAGCAGCACGACACCGCGGCCGCTGCGCCTGTTGATCGAACATTTGCGCCAGGGCTTTACCGGATATTGACTCGGCCATAGCAAGCTAAAAAAAACGCCCACCGGGCGAACTTGGCGGGCGTCAAGGTCCTCGAAAGGACATCGTTGGGAGCTTTTCAAGACCATCAACCTCAAACAGGAGCGACTCTATGGGTCCGTCCGCAGGTCGACTATCCCTAGGTCCACGAGGCGCGCAGCGATTCGGCCGGACAATAGCGGCATGAGCACGCAAAAACCGAACCGTCCCCACAACCCCGCAGCGCCGCGTCAGGCCGCAGGCCATTCGCGCAAGCCGGCCCAGCCAGCCGCCAAGGACGCCGTCGCGCTGCAACCGCTCAGCGAAGCCGAGATGGAACAGCTGCAAGCGCTGCTCGACGCCGTGCCTGCGCCGCTGGAGGCGCTCGATGTCAGCATGCTCGACGGCTATCTGGTCGGCGTGCTGCTGCAGCCCAAAGCGGTGCCGACTTTTCAATGGACCCGCAATGTGCTGGACAGCGAAGGCCGCAGCCCGCCCGAGGGTTTTGACAGCCGCAACTTGATGGCCTTGGTCAAACGCCGCTATCAGGAGCTCAATCAGGCGATCACGCAGCGGCTTTGGTTCGACCCCTGGGTGTTCGAGCTGGAAGAGGATGCCGCTCCTTCCGACGTGGTGTTTCCCTGGGTGGCCGGTTTTTCCCTGGCGACCGAGCTGTTCCCCGACCTGATGAAAGAGGATGCATCCGACCTGCTGGAGCCGCTGGCCTCGCTGTACATGCATCTGGACCCTGACGATCTAGAAGATGCTGACGACCTGCTCGAGGAAATCGATACCCTCGAGCCGCCAGCCGACCTCAGCGAGGCGGTTGAAAGCCTGGTTCGATCAACGCTGCTGCTGGCCGACATCACCCGGCCCCAGCCCCGCCCCAATGCGCCGCAGCGCCCGCCCGCCCGGCGCGGCCCGCCTAGCCGTGGACGTTACTAATAACTTGCGGGCAAGACCTTGCCGTACCCGGCAAGCTCTGGCCCCAACTGATTTAGCGGGTTCTTGCGGGCAAGACCTTGCCGTACCCGGCAAGCAATGGCACAACTGATTCAGCGGGTTTTGCAGGCAAGACCTTGCCGTACCCGGCAAGCAATGACCCCAACTGGCTCAGCGAAAAAGCCTGGCGGCATGCAGGCCCAGGCCGGTAGCGACCGAGGCAAAGCGGTCCCCCATGACATGGGCGGCAGCAGGATAGTCAGCGGCGATGCGTTCGGCCAGCAGGCGCAAGCCGGTTGATCCGCCGGTGAAATACAGCGCGCTGATCTGTTCCGGCTTGAGCCCGGCTTGCGCTACCGCATCGCGGCCGGCCTGCACGATGCGGTTGATGTCGCTGTCCAGCGCGTCAATCGCCACCGCTTCACTGAGCAGGATCTGCAAGCCCGGCTCGACCATGTCGAGGTCGATCAGCGTATCGCCGCCGCCCGACACGGCGATCTTGGCGCTTTCGGCGCGTGCTGCGAGTTCATGGCCGAGGCGCTCTTCCAGCACCGTCATCAAGCGCTGGTGATGCAAGGCACTGCCGTAGAAGCTGCGCATCTGGCGCAATTCGGCCACGCGCAGCGGGCTGTAAACGGTATTGATCAAATGCCAGGTGGCCAGATCGAAGTAGACCGCGCTGGGCACTTCACGCGCTGGCGCGCCTTTGCGCGGCGGGCCGATCGAGCGGTAGCCGAATTCGCGCAAGATGCTCGCTAGCTCGACATGGCGGTCGAAATCGGTGCCTGCGATATGCACGCCATGGTTGGCGAGAATGTCGGCACGGCGATCGATCCGCTGCATCCGCTGCGGTCCGACCCGCACGACTGAAAAGTCCGAAGTGCCGCCGCCGATGTCGGCGACCAGCACGATTTCCTCGCGCTTGATGCCGCTCTCGTAATCGAAAGCTGCAGCGATCGGCTCGAACTGGAAATGCACTTCGTCAAACCCGACAGCGCGCGCCGCCGCTTCCAGCGAGGCCTGGGCTGCGGCATCACGTTCGGGCTCGCCATCGACGAAGAACACTGGTCGGCCCAGCACCACCTGCTTCATCGAAGTACTGGCACCGGCGGCGAGGGCCGAATTGCGCAGGCGCTTCAGGTAGCCCGCCAGGATGTCGAAATATTTGACGCCGCGGCCGCCGCCGACATCGGTGGTTTGTTCGATCAGACCTGACCCCAGGATGCTCTTCATCGAACGCATCAAGCGCCCGTCGATGCCGTCGACATAGGCGGCGATTGCAGCGCGACCAAAGGCGCGCGGCGGGCCATCGGCGTCATGGCGGCCGTCGACATAGTAGAAAACCGCTGTTGGCATCGTCTGCTGTCCGCCTTCGAGCTCGACCAGCCGCATGCCGCCCTCGCGCGGGATCGTTATGGCCGAGTTTGAGGTGCCGAAATCGATGGCGCAAAAGGAAGCAGGCAAACTCATTGGCAGCGGCATGGCAAGGGGCGATGAAGGGGCGCGGATTGTAGCTTTGCCCCGGCTGCCGGGCGCCTTCAGCCCATGCCGTAGTACTTGAATGCCATCTCTGGTTGCTGGCCGGCCATCAACAAGGCCAGTGCCCGGCCTGAGCCAGCGCCATGGGTCCAGCCCAGCGTGCCATGACCGGCATTGATCCAGAGATTGGCCGCTTTTTTGCTGCGGCCGATATAGGGAATATTGGTCGGCGTGCTGGGGCGCAAGCCAGTCCAGTAGTTGGGCTCGCTGCAATCGGCGACCCCGGGAAATAACTCCTCGTAGCGGCGCACCAACGCCTCGCAGCGGACCTTGGCGGTGGCGCTATCGAGGCGGGTATCAAAGCCGGCCAGCTCGGCCGTGCCGGCGATGCGGATCTGGTCGCCAAGGCGCGAAATCGCGATCTTGCGGCTGTCGTCCAGCAGGCTGACAACGCTCGCGTCCTGCGGCCGCTTCAGGCGCAGCGTTGCCGAATAACCCTTGGCCGGATAGATGTTCAGGTATTCGCCCAGGGGCCGCAACAAGGCCGGCGTGTAGCTGCCCAGTGCAGCCACGAAGGCATCGGCCTGCAAGACCGAGGTGGCGCCCGATTCACGCGACGAGACCAGCACCTCGGCGATCCGTTCACCGCTGCGACCCAGCTTCAGGGCATCGTGGCCGTAAAGGAAGTTGGCACCGCGCAAGGCGCAAAGCCGGGCCAGCTTCTGCGTGAAGACGCGGGCATCGCCCGATTCATCGCTGGGCGTGAAGGTGCCGCCGGCAAGATTGCTGCTGAAACTGGCCAGCGCCGGTTCGACCGCCAGCACCTCGGCACGGCTCAGCACGCGCCGATCAACGCCATGCCGGCGCATGATCTCGGCGCCCTCGGCACCGGCGTCGAGGTCGGCCTGCGAGGAGAAAAAATGCAGAATGCCGCGCTCGAGCCGCTCGTACTCGATGCCGGTTTGCGCCAGCAACTCTTGCATCGACTGCAGGCTGTAGCGGCCGAGTTGCACCAGTTGCGCGACGTTGCGTTCGAAGGCCCGGGTCGTGCATTGGGCCAGAAAGCACAAGCCCCAGCGCCATTGATGCGGGTCCAGGCGCGGGCGGAACAGCAAGGGCGAGTCGTCGCGCAGCAGCCATTTGGCAACCTTGAAAGGCGCGCCGGCATTGGCCCAGGGCTCACAAAAACTGACTGAAATCTGTGCCCCGTTGGCGAAGCTGGTCTCCATCGCGGCATCCGGCTGCCGATCAACCACGGTGACCTGATGGCCTTGCTCGAGCAGATACCAAGCGGTGCTGATGCCGATCGTGCCGGCACCCAAAACGACGACTTTCATGGCGATTGCCCCTCTCAAGCCGGCGGTGCGCTGGCGCAGCGGATTGTCGTGACGGTCCTTGTAAATATGAAGCTACATTAATAAATATCACTCTCCATTAGTTGAGCTTATGAAAGACATCGATTCCGCCGGGCTGGATTGCCTCGCCGCGCTGGCTGACGAACGCAGCTTCGAGCGCGCCGCTCAGCTGCTTTCGGTCACGCAGAGCGCGGTTTCGCAGCGCTTGCGCAGCTTGGAGGCGCAGCTTGGCCAGTTGTTGGTCGTGCGTTCCCGGCCGCTGCGTTTGACCGAGGCCGGCAAGGTCCTGTTGCGCTTTGCCCGTCAGCTGCAGGCCTTGCGCACCGATGCCGCGCGCGAACTCGGCAGCCGGGTGGCGTCGAACGAGACGATCGCCATCGCCGTCAATGCCGACAGCCTGGCCACTTGGGTGTTGCCGGCTCTGAACGCGATTGTCCAGGCCGGCTTGAAGGAAGGCTTCGGCCTGGAACTGGTCGTTGATGACCAGGACTTCACCCATGACTGGTTGCGCCAGGGCGAAGTGCTCGGCTGCGTCAGCACGGTGCGCAAGGCCCTGCGCGGTTGCCGGGTTGAGCCGCTCGGCGTGATGCCTTATGTCGCTGTCGCCAGCCCGGCCTTCATGCAGGCGTGCCTGCCCGAGGGTTTGAATGCCGGGAACTTTTCAAGCGCACCGTTTCTGGTTTTCAACCGCAAGGACGACATCCAGTCGCAATGGGTCGCCAAGGCCTTCGGGCTGCGCGCCCCGCGCCTGCAATTGCGTTACCTGCCTTCGAGCGAAGGTTATGTGAAGGCGGTTTGTCTGGGCTGGGGGATTGGCGTGGCTTCCGAGTTGCAGGTCAGGCCATTGATTGCCAGCGGCCAATTGCAGGCCCTGCATCCCGCGGTGAGCGTCGATGTGGCGCTCTACTGGCATCAGTGGAAGCTGCAATCCGAACTGGCTGCAGCGCCGACGCGCGTTGCCTTGCTCGATCAAATCGGGCTGGCGTTGGCTGCGGGTGCGCGCCTGGCCTTGACCGAGGCGTAACGAGGCTGCCCGGCATCGGTCGGCTCGACCGCCGCCGTTGCTTGCCCCTTTTTGTCCTGAGCGGCGGCGAATGCTGCGGCTTCTTCCTGGGTCGCCTGCACGGCGCCGGCCAGCCATACCGCACAGAACACGACTGAGCCGATCAAGCTCAGGCTGAACCATTTCAGTATCTCTGCATTCATTCGAAGACTTGCCTTCCATGGGCTGTAGCCGGGTCGATCAGCATAGCGAGGGCCTGCCCCTGTCGCTGTCCCATCGAAGCGGGACAGCCAGTTTTCATCGCACCAGCAATACCGGCACCTTGCAATGCGCCAACACCTTGGTGGCGACCGATCCCATCACCAGATTGCCGACCAAGCCATGGCCATGTGAACCCAATATCAGCAGGTCGAACTTGGTCGTGGCGGCGGTCGCTGCAATCACATCGGCCGCCGAACCAACCTTGTTGAGGAACTCGGCCTCGAGATGCTGTTTGGCGAAAAACGTCCGGACGGTTTTCAATACCTTTTCGCCTTCTTCGGCGTAATAGGATTTCAGCAGACCCCGGTCGATGACCGCTGCAGCGCGCGGCGGGATTGGATTGACTGCATGCAACACCGTGTAGTGATGCGAGGTGCCCAGCCATTCATCGTGGGCAGCCAGATAAGCCAGCATGCGTTTTGTGTAAGCACTGCCGTCGACTGCGACCAGAATCTTCATAGTGTTTCCTTCACTGCAATATCGGTGCCGATAGTCTGGCATGGGCCAGAATGAACCGACTGATGAAGGTCAAGCCGGGTCGAATACTTCGATCAATGCTTGCGGAGCGAAGCGTGCCGGCTCGCCTTTGCGCAAATGACCGCGGGCGTTGCAGACCACTCGCGTCGCCCGGTTGGCACCATGTTCGACGCGGTAATCGAACTGGCAATGCAGATGGCCATGCAGCCATAAGCGCGCCATTGGCAACAAGGCTTCGTCATCGTTGCAGAAACTGGCCGTGCCGGGTTGTTTGCCGAAACGCGGGTCGGCGCTCCGCAGACTGGGCGCAAAGTGTGTAATTACTACCGTCGCATCCCAATCATTCCCGCATTCGCCATGCGACAACTCCTGCGCGAGCCAGGCCTGACAGCGCATGGCCTCGTCGCGGACTGCGGCGGCGCCGAACGGTGCACCGTCTCTTGTGGCCTGCATCGCACGCTGGAAATAGCCGGCAGCTCGCATCGCCCGTACCCGTTCGGCGCTGCCGAAAACGTCAAAGTCGCTCCACCTGGTACTGCCCAGGAAGCGAACGCGGCGCCCTTGCTCATCGACGCGCAGCGTGCTGGCGTCGTCGAGCAGGATGAAACCCAGCTCATCGGACAGCGCCTGCAGACCGGCCCGCGCCTGGTCAAAATCGCGCCGGTCATATTCATGATTGCCGGGGACGAACAGCACCGGCACCGGCCAGCCGCGAAAACGCCGCAAACCTTGCCAGCTGCTGTCGACATCGCCAGCCAGCACCAGCAACTCGGCGCCTGCTGCCGGTTCAGGATCAAATTGTTCGGTCTCCAGATGGAGATCCGACAGCAGCTGCAATCGCATCGCTGCAGATCAGCGCTTGGCGCTATCGGTCAGGCCCATTCAGGTCGCCCCATGGCATTGCTTGTACTTGCGGCCCGAGCCGCAATGGCAGGGGTCATTGCGGCCGAGCTTGACGCCGTCGCGGCGGATCGTCTCGACGTGATAGCGCTGCGCTTTGGTCAGGTCGCAGAGGTCGGCGACCGCACCGACCATTTCCTCGATCGCATCGTCCAGATCAGAGAGCGGGTGCTCGCGGTCCAGCGTGGCGACGATTTCAATTTCCTCGGCGGTCTCTGCCGGCAGATGCCGGTAAATCCGCGCCTGGGCAGCCATCACTGCATCGTCATCGATTTCCGACAATTCCGGAAAGCAGAACGAGGCATGCTGAAAACCGGCGACCCAGGGCATCAGCGTGCGCGAAATCAGGCTCATTGCTTCATAGGTGACGCGTGCCTTGGCCTGTTCGGCATCCTCATCTTCGGGCGGTGCTTCGGGTTCGAGCGGCTCATCGAGATCCAGCACGACCGGGTCGAACCAGCCATCTTCGACCATCGAGCGGTTCAGCGCCCCATGGCGTCTCTCGACCAATTCGCGGATGCGCGCCAGCCAGACCGCATCGACATCATCGGGCAACACACCACCGTCGTAGTCGAAGATGTTGGGCAGCCATTCGTCGATCTCGATCAAGCGCGGCTGTACCAGCACGCCGCAAAGATAGCCATCGAGCATGCAGGCGTTCAGCGCCTGCAAGGGTGCGGGTGTGGTGGCCAGCAGTTCGTCGAGTTCGGTGAACTCGGAATCAAGCAGATCTGTACTCATCCGCTGATTGTCGCTGCTCCGGCGCCCGCAGCGTATTCCGGCGCATAGCTGACAATGCGTCAGCCTTCGTGAAGCGGCTCGGGCAGAAAACTAGGGTATACCCTATACTTCAGCCATCGGCTCGCTAAGGATG
Organism: Roseateles toxinivorans; assembly: GCA_945898095.1. Lineage (GTDB taxonomy): Bacteria > Pseudomonadota > Gammaproteobacteria > Burkholderiales > Burkholderiaceae_C > Paucibacter_A > Paucibacter_A toxinivorans_A. The sequence goes on from CAMDHE010000054.1 coordinate 31,241, forward strand.
CTCGGCATAACTTAACGCGGATGTGTGCAGTGCGGACCGGGATGGGATGCAAGGCGCATTTTTCGGCCAATAGCGCGTGCTATTGGCAATAAATGCAACGCCGCAGACCGCCCGGGGCCGCGCTAGCACAAGCCGTGAGGGGTTATGCAGAGCATCCCTAAGAGCCAGTCAACCGGATCAATCCATGTCCGTCGCAACGCAAACTTTCGGGCTGTATCGCAATGTCAACCATAGCGGTAGCTTCACGGCCATCGGCGCGCGCCTATGGCTGCATGTCATCGCCGTCGTCAAGGCGCGCCTCGCACAAGCTGCGCGGGCGCGCGCGGATCGCGAGTTGCAGTCCCTGTTGGCTGAATATGAAACAGCGATGCCTTCGCTGGCCGCCGAACTTCGCCATGTCATGTCCAGCAAATAGCAAAAAACCCCCGCCACATGACGTGACGGGGGTTTTGACTAAGGCTGCTCAGTCGTCAATGTGCGGCGCTGGCACCTGACGTTTTACCGTCGAGGCTTGGGTAACGCACATGCTCCACCAGCTCCTGGATATCACGGCCTGGTGCCTTGGTCAGCAGCGAGACGATGATGATCACCGCAAAGCCGAGGGGCACGCCAAACAGACCGGCCGAGATAGGCGCAATGTCCCACCACGTGTTGGCCTTGATGATCTCAGGGGTGATGGCCGTGCCATGCGTCAGCTTGTAGAGCCAAGGCTGGGTGGTGATCATGTAATAAAACGTGATCCCCAGACCTGCGGCCATGCCCAGTGAGGCGCCCCACCTGTTGGCTCGCTTCCAGAAAATGCCCAAGGTCAGGGCTGGGAAGAACGCCGCTGCAGCAAACGAGAACGCTGCAGACACCAGGAACAAGATGTCCGCCGGTTTCTGCGCCGCCACATACGCCGCACACAAGGCGACCACCAGCAACAACATCTTGGAGACCATGACGCGACGCGCTG
>CAMDHE010000055.1 GCA_945898095.1 Roseateles toxinivorans
CGTTTCGGGGCAAACCCGATGGCTGGCACAGAGCAAGCGGCGAGCGGCGTAGCGAAGTAAAGGGGGAGAGCCGGGCGCAGACCGGCTCGGCGGACATGAGCGAAGTCGCTCGCCGCTTGTTCTGCAGACGGGCCGCCGCATCTAGCCATGCAGGATCGGTATCTTCCTAACTGGGTACAGTGTCCCCAGTCGATGTGGAGCTCTGGATTCCCTTGACGCGTGAGCGCTTTTTCAGCCAGAACTCGGCGTTCTGCGAAAGTAGCGAAAAAGGGGCTGGAATGCCCAGTTTCTCGGCTGCATTGAATGCCCAGTTGGGGTTGTGAAGCATTTCTCGCCCTATCGCCACGAGATCGGCAGAGCCTTCGGCAAGGATTTCTTCGGCCTGACGCGCATGGATGATCAGCCCCACCGCCATCGTCATGACGCCGGCGCCCGCACGGATGCGCTTGGCATAGGGAACCTGATAGCCGTAGGCGATTGGGGCCGCTCCCGTCACCTGGTCAGCAATACCTCCAGAACTGCAGTCGAAAACATCGACGCCATGGGTCTTCAGCAAGGCAGCAAGCACAACGCTGTTTTCGATTGTCCAGCCCATGTCATCGACTGCTGACAGTCGAAAAAACAGAGGTTTGTTCGCGGGCCACGACTCGCGCACCCTGCGGACTAGGTCGACCGCGAAGCGCATACGGTTATCGAGCGATCCACCATAACCATCAGTACGCTGGTTGGCGACAGGCGAAAGAAATTGGTGGATCAGATAACCATGCGCAGCCTGAATCTCAAGGACATCGAAACCGGCTGCATCTGCCCTGGCTGCAGCGGCTCCCCAGGCCTCGATTTGCGCCTTGATGTCGGCGGCACTCATGGCGATAGGCACTTCACATTGCGGCGAATGGGCGACGGCGCTCGGCCCGATCAGGGTCCAGACCTGATCCTGCGCGACACCCGGGCAGGCAGCCAAGGGCTGGTTACCTTCCCAAGGCAAAGATCGCCGTGCCTTGCGACCCGAATGCGCGATCTGTATGCCTGCCGCCGCGCCGCCAGCCTGGATGACCCGTGCAATCCGCGCCAGCGGTGCGATAAATTCATCGCTCCAAAGACCAAGATCCTTGGTGGTGGAGCAACCGCGAGGATCAACTTTGGTCGCCTCGACAAACACCAGGCCGGCGCCGCCAGTCGCGAACCGGCCGTAGTGCACCAGATGTTCATCGCCTGGCAAGCCTGCCTCTGCCAGATAGGTCAGCATCGGTGACACGACCACCCGATTGCGCAACAGCACGCCGCGCAGCGACAACGGGCAAAACAGCAAAGTCTCCACCGCCGGCAATTCCTGAATTTCCGAAGTCTGTGGCACGCTCAGTCGGCCACCCGCTTCTTCGCGAGTCTTTCGTCGAGTTTGAAGATGCGCACGGTGGTGTCGCGCAAGATTTTCTTCAGTGACTCAGGTTTGAAATTATGTATATCCAGTTCGGACATCGCGCGCTCGGGGTCGATGACCGGCCAGTCTGACCCGAAAATGACTTTGTCCTGTCCGAAAGTGTTGGCGTAGTGAACGATTTCTGCCGGCCAATGCTTGGGTGCGTACGCATCAAGGCCGATGTAGATGTTGGGGTGCTTCCAGGCCATTGCGATCATTTCGTTGTGCCAGGGCCAGCCGACATGAATCCCGATGATGGTGAGTTCGGGAAAGTCGATCGCTACCTGGTCAAGCGTGATCGGTTGTCCGACCGTGGGCAGACGGCGATCCTTGTTATAGACCAGGCAATTACCCACCTGCATCATGATTGAAATATCGAGTTCGCAGCATTTGGCGTAATACGGGTAGTACTTGGCATGGTTGGGTGCCAAGCCAAACCAGTGTGGGTAAAGGTGCGCGCCCACGAATCCGTATTCCTTGACCGCTTTTTCAAGCTCGCGAAGTCCTGCCATTCCGCGCGTTGGGTCCACGCCAGCCAAACCCGAGAAGCGGTCGGGGTACTTATTGCAGATGTCGTAAACGACTTCATAGGGGGTTTCAGTCGAATAACGGACACGCATATCGCCGTTCCGATTGGCGATCAGGAATGACCGCTCGATGCCTGCCCGATCCATCTTCTTGATGTAGTCCGGAATCGACACCCCACGCAGGTCGTCAGGGTTCAATCGGGTCTTTACCCGGAAGTTGTCGTCGGTCGTGATTTCGCCGCGCTCGAATGATTCGGGTGTGAACACATGCACCACCGTGTCTATGGCACCGTAACCGTACTTCGACATCTTTGTTTCTCCTTGAATGAGCGTTTCGTGACCGGAAAAAACCGGATGGGTGGATCAAGCCAACTGAGCCGAGCCGCCGTCGGCGATCGACCGATTCGCGAATCGCGAAATCAGGATGCGGAGCATCTCGCTGGTACCGTCGCCGATCTGGAACAACTTGACTTCCCGAAACATGCGTTCGAGTGGATGATCGACGGTATAGCCGTGACCACCCATGATCTGGATCGCTTCTGAAGTCGCTTCGAGACATATGTCGGACGCAAAATGTTTGGCCATCGAAGCAGCCGCCGGCGCTTGTGCGTCACCCCGGTCGGCGATAACGGCTGCACGGTAGGACAGTTGGCGCGCTGCTTCGATCTTCGTGATGATGTCGGCCACCTTGAAACGCACGCCCTGGAACGATGACACCGCCTGCCCGAACTGGATCCGCTCCTGCGCATAGCGCAGGGCATAGTCCATCGCCCACTGCGACACGCCGACACAGCGAGCGCCATAGACCGCACGGATCTTTGCGAAATCGTTCTGAAGATACTTGAAGCCCGCACCTTCCTCACCCAGCAGGTTGGCCGCCGGTATCCGGCAGTTATCGAAAACGACCTCCCAGATCGGGTTGGCTGAATGCCCCATGGTGCGAAATCGTTGTCCGATGACCAGGCCCGGTGTGCCTTTGTCGACTAGAAAAATGGAGATACCTTCGCCGCGAATGGCTGTTTTATCCGTACGGGCGAACACCACGATCACGTCTGCACGGTGGGCGTTGGTGATAAAGAATTTGGTGCCGTTGATGACATAGTCGTCGCCGTCACGTGCGGCAAAGGTCTGGATCGATGCGGCATCGGAGCCTCCGGCAGGCTCGGTGAGTGCAAAGGCCGTCACCAGTTCACCACGGCAAATGGCCGGCAAAATGCGCTGCTTTTGTTCGTTGGTTCCCGCCACAATAATCGGACCCGTTGCCAGCGTCATGCAGTAGCTCGCCGCCGAAAACCAGGCGCCTGAGATTTCTTCGAGGATGACTGCAGAAGTCAGCGTGTCGAAGCCTTGGCCGCCATAAGCCTGGGGAATATCCAAGCCCAGGAAGCCAAGTTGCCCCATCTGTATCAGAACATCGGCCGGAAAATCCGCACCTGACTGTTCGATTTGCATGGCGCGCGGCGCCAGCACCTTTTGCCCGAAATTGCGGGCAGCTTGCTTGAGGTCGCGTTGGTCTTCAGTCAATTCGTACATTGCCACTCCTATTTGCCCGTTTCACCAGCAATCCAGAACAACGAACGCTTTCGCACCGCGCGTATTGCCAGATTGAAAACCACACCCATCAGCGCCAGCACCAGCAAAATCGCGAACACGCTAGGCATGCTCATCTGGAACTGCGCCTGCAGCAGCAGCACGCCCAAGCCCTCTTCCGCACCGACAAATTCACCGACGATTGCGCCCAGCAGTGAGACCACGACGGCCAATTCCACCCCGGTCAAAATGCTCGGCAGAGCGGCCGGAATCAGCAGATGGAGATGGGTCTTCAGGCGCGATGCGCGAATTGCGGCAAACAATTCAAGTTGTTCACGGCTGACGCCACGGATCCCCGAAATGGTGTTGACCAGCACCGGGAAAAAGCACAGCAAGCCCACAACGATCACTTTGGAGGTGATGCCGAAACCGAACCAGATCACCAAAAGCGGTGCGATTGCGACTTTGGGCATGCATTGCAAGGCGACGATATAGGGGTAGAGGCTGCGCATCAGCAGCTTCGATTCGGTCAGCACAATGCCAAAGACGAAACCGAGCACCCCGCCGATCAGCAAGCCGGTTGCAGCTTCCTGCAAGGTCACAAGCCCATGCTTCATGTACAGACCGATGGTTGCTGGATCTCCGAAGACTGCGGCCACTTTCGAGAACTGCGGCAGGATCGTCGGGCGAATACCCAGCAGTACCGGCAGGTATTCCCATGCGAGCAAGAGCAAGGCCAGCATGACCAGCGGAGCCAAAATGTTTTCCAACCGGATGCGGCGGTTCGCGCCGTTGACTTTGGCAGGAGAGAGGGGCTTGCCAGCTAATTTCATCACAAGTTCCTTGAAGTCAGCCTTATCTGTTCAGTCGAGATTGGCTTTGGTGAAGTAGTGACGAATTCGCGCCGCAGTTGCACCGAACGCAGCCGAGCCCATGATGTCGGGCGAACGTTGGGCTTCGAAAGGAATGGCCACGTCGTCGACGATGCGCCCGGGCCGCTCACTCATGACGATCACGCGCGTCGACATGAAGACGGCCTCCTGAATGCTGTGCGTCACCATCACCACCGTCTTGCCGGTGCTCAGCCACAGACCGTTGAAAAACACGTTCATGTTTTCACGGGTCAGCGAATCGAGCGCTCCGAAAGGTTCGTCCATCAGCAGGCAAGCCGGATCCTGGATCAGTGCGCGGCAAATCGACGCGCGCTGTTGCATTCCGCCCGAAAGTTCGTACGGATAGCGGTCGCCAAAACTGCCCAGGCCCACCAGTTCGAGCAACTCGTCGGCCCGGTCAATGTCCTGGGCTGACAATTTTTTGCGCACGACGATCGGCAACAACACGTTCTCCCGGGTCGTCTTCCAGGGCAGCAGGACCGAATTCTGAAAGACGAAACCCACATCGGCACGTGGGCTCGTAACCGTCGTGCCGCGGATCAAGATTTCTCCATTTGACGCAGGAATCAAGCCACCGATCATCTTGAGCAGGGTGGTTTTGCCGCAGCCGCTCGGGCCCACGATGGAGACGAAAGCACCTTCACCAATTCGCGCGGTCGTTTCGCCCAGGGCATGCACGAAGCCGGAGTCGGTGTCGTAATGCTTGGAGGCGTTTCGGATGTCGATGATGTCCGGAATCAAAGCCGTTCCTTTTTGATTTGATCTACACAAAGCCGATGGCGTCGACCGCCACCGCGCGTTGCGAAGTCACGATGACGGGGTTGCATTCAAACTCGCGGATGTCACCACGCATTGCCCAGCCTGCGCGGGCAATGTCTGCGATGGTTCGTACGAGCGCGTCGACTGCATAGGCCCGCTGTCCGCGAGCACCATTCAGCGGGCCCCAAAGACCCAGACGCGGCAGTTCCGAACGGATATAGGCGTCGCTGAACGGCGGAACCAAGGTGATGGCGTCGCTGACGAAGTTGGTCCAGACGCCGCCCGAGCCCACAGTCAGTCGCATACCAAAGGTCTCATCATGCAGGCAGCCGACGATCACCTCAAGGCCGGACTCGATCTGCTCGGCCACCAGCACCTCGGTCGCAAGCAGGCTCTCGGACATACGCAGCCAGGCCTGCAACAACTCATGGGCGGAAGCGATATTGACCACCACGCCGCCCACATCGCTCTTGTGCGCGACTACGGGCTCGACCAGTTTCATCACACAGGGGTATGTCACTTGTGCGCCGATTTCGACCACGGCATCGGCAGAGCGAGCGTACCAACGGCGCGGGCAGGGTACATTGAAATGTTCCAGCCATTCCATACTTTGACGCTCGGGGAGAACCCAACGGCCATCCTGTCCCAGGACCAAGCCGTCTTTCAGGTTCGGGCCACCCTTTGGAGCTGGTTCTGTCTGCGCCGACAAGGCTACAAAGGCCTCTGCTGTATTCGGCGAGTCAGCTCGCGTCGCGTCCAAATAGCGCTTGAGCGGCCTTAGAAAACGCGCAGGATCCTGGTAAACGGTCAAGCCGGCATCGCTGCCGCGCCGTCGCACATCGTCGCTGACGCCAAGCCAGCACAAAACGATCTTCTTGTCGGTTCGGCGCTGCACATCGGTCATGACGTCGATCACTTCCGTCGACTGTTCCAGCGTGCCCTTGCCACTGAGCAGGAATAGCAGCACGCCGGTTTCCGGGTCGTTCAACAGGAACTCAAGACTCTTTCTGAGGATGGAGATGTCGTTGACCACCTGGGCCGTCAAGTCGACCGGGTTGCGGACCCGACCGTAAGACGGCACGATGGTCGACAGGCTGGTTTCGGTCGCTAACGAAAGATTGCTCATCTCGATGCCCAAATCAGCGCAAAGGTCGGCAACGTAGACGCCCGCACCGCCCGAGGTCGTGGCAGCAGTAATCTTGGGGCGAATGCGGCCCAGCGAGAACACGCGAGCGAAGTCGTTGAGTTCCTCGAGCGTCCTGGCGCGGATCACACCGTAGCGGTCGAACGCGGCCTGGTAGGCCGAGTCATCGGATGAAAGTTGGCCGGTATGCGATGACACCGCATCACGGCCAGCAGCAGAGGTGCCGACCTTGATCAGAACCAGCGGCTTGCCAGCTGCACGCAGCCGGGCGGCCGCGCGGCAAAAGCCCGGGCCATCCTGCAATGCTTCGATGTAGCCAATCACGACATCGGTGCGATCATCGTCGGCAAGATATTCAAGAAAGTCGGCAAAGCCCAGATCAGCTTCGTTGCCGGTCGTGATGACATGTGAAAACCGCGTGCCCGCTATCAGTGCATCGGCCCAGATATTGGTGGCCACGCCACCACTCTGGCTCAGCAGCGCGACGCGCCCTGGGGGGGTGACCGGGAAGGTCAGAAACGCGTTGGCGAATGTCAATGAGCGCCCGGTTGCAAATGAAATCTGGCCTACGCAGTTGGGGCCCAGGATGGCAATGCTGTTCTGCCGCGCATAACTGGTCAACCATTTTTGCAGCGCTTGGCCTTGTTCGCCCGATTCAGTGAACCCTGCACTGAAGATAACGGCGCCCTTCAGACCCTTGGCCTTCAACTCGGGCAGCAGGGTGCGAATTTTTTCGGCCGCGACACAAAAAATTGCAACGTCAACCTGCTCCGGCAGGTCCTTGACCTCGGCGAAGCAAGGGATGCCCTGGACCAGGTCGCGCTTGGGATTGATTCCATAGATCCGGCCGGCGTAACCGTATTTCTTTAAAAGAAAAATCGGCACCCCACCGATCCGGGTCGGGTCGTCAGACGCGCCGACGATAACCACGGACTCGAAATCAAACAACACGCCCGGACTGTTCCGGCTTTTTTCGAGCACCTGCGCTTCGTTCATCGATCGCCCCGTGTATGTTGTGCCATGTTTTTACCGCCTGTTCAAACCAGGCAGGCGTAGTTCTTGCGAATCACGGCTTCGGCATCAGCTGCCATCTGATGCACGATCTGCGCAGCGGGGCGTCGGCCGTTCAACATACCCGCCACCTGGCCGCAGGGACTGCTGACGACGTCGAGTCGCCCGGCCGCCCGTGCCGCATCCAGGAAATCTTCCATCAACACCTTTTGATGCGGCATTTGCAGCGGCTCGAGCCCCGACCTTTCCCATACCTTGTGGATTTCGGTTTGATAAACGCGAGACGTCTTGCCGGTGAATGTCCGGCTCGATATGAAATCTTCCGAACGCCCCTTGTCCATCTGTTCACGATGAATCGGATGCACATTGGCTTCTTCAGCGAACAGGAAAACCGTGCCGCACCAGACGGCTTGCGCACCCAGCGCCATGGCTGCGGCCATGCCTCGGCCGTCTGCGATGCCGCCGGCTGCACCGACAGGAATCGCGCCCGACGCATCGACCACTTGAGGTAACAGCGGGAATGTCGGAACGACGCCCACATGACCTCCCGCCTCGGAGCCCTGCGCGATCAGGAAATCAACGCCTGCAGCAACCTGACGTCGCGCATTGCCCAAGCTGCCCGCCAGTCCGGCAACCAGGGTGCCTGCGGCGCGGGCACGAGCCATCAGCTTGGCAGGATCGCCCAATGCAACCACGAACACCGGGACGTTTTCTTCGAAGATGATTTGTGTCTGAGCATCGGTCATCTCCTCGGTCAGGCTGTATTCCTTGTCAATGACCGAGGGCTTGATACCCTGCGATTCGAAAATTCCCTGGACCAGTTTCCAATGATCGGGAAAGTTCTTGCGAATATCAGCCCGGATTTCCTCCCGGGTTCCTTCGCGCATGGAAAGCTTCTGGGGAATGATCAGGTCCACGCCGAATGGTTTGTCAGTGAGCATGCGTATCTTGCGAATGGCCTGCAACAGTTCGTCGGGTTCAAGTCCGGTGGCACCCAAGCAGCCAAGGCCGCCCGCGTTCGATACCGCAGCGACCAACTCCGGCGTTGTCACCACTCCTTTGTAAATACCCATTCCGGCCTGAAGAATGGGCAACTGGATTCCCAGCAGATCACAGATGGGCGTATGCAGCATGTCGGTGCCTTTCCCTTACTTGGTCCAGTTCCTGGCCTTGTCGGCCACGGCTTTGGGGTCGAACCGGTTGAAGTCGGCCACGAACTGGTTGGTGTAGATGCCGTCGAGCTTGTCGAGCTTCTTGTCGATAATTCCGCCTTCAAGCGCGAACTCGTTCCAGGCGGCGATGCTCGCCGGCTCGTAGTAACCCCAGCCTTTGCCCGCATCGTCCGGCGGCAGCAGCAACTCCATGCGCTTGACCAAGACGGTCACGTCGTTCTTGAGCTGTTCAGCCTCAGGCATGCCGGCGATCCGGCTGGCCGGAAATTCTTGCCACATCATGCGCACGCAGGCTTCCGGGTTGTCTTTTGCAAAGGCGGTCGCCTTTGCTACGGCACGGCCGAAACCACGGACGACGTTGGGCTCTTTGTCGACCATCTCGCGTCGCACCACGAACTGGGTGGAAAACAGGTTGTCCTGGCCTTCGCCGTAGATATAGCGCATCTTCGCGCCCAGCGATTCGATCTGGGCATAGAGGGAATCGAACAACACCAGGCCGTCGGCATGGCCGCTGCGCAATGCCTGCAAAGCCTGGGCGCCGACACCGACCGACAGGTAGGTGACTTCCTTCTTGCCGTCGATATTGACTTTGGCCAGCAAGCCGTTGGTGAGCATGATGTTGCCGCTGGCCAGCGTGGCGGCACCCAGTCGCTTGCCACGCAGATCCGCCAATGTCTTGATCGGGCTGTCGACCAGCACCGCGACGCTACCCGTGGGCTTGCGAATGTAGTTGTAAACCAGCACGACCGGGTCGCCCTGTGAATACGACTTGAAGACCGGTTCGGGCGTCGCGGCGCCGATGTCAAGGCGGCCTGACGCGACGGTCTGTACGACAGTGGTGCTGCCCGCAATATTGTTGATCTTGACGTCAAGGCCTTCGGCCTCGAAATAGCCAAGCCGCGTCGCAGTCGGGAACATGCAGTAGCCCGAATTGATGGCGTTGACAGGCAGACCGAAACGGATTTCGCGCTTCTTCGCTTGTGCAGCAGCTCCGCCGCTGGCCGCAACAATTGCCACAGCGATGGTGATTGCCGTGATGGGACGGTAAAGGGCCTTCAGGGCGATGGACATAGCAGTTCCTTGGTTGGATTGAGTCAGTCGGAAATGGCGGAAATTCATGTGCGAACCTGTTCGTGGACGTTGCCCAGATTCAGCGGCGGCCTGGTGGTATGCCAGACCGTGGCGCGCTCATAGGCGCGCGCCGCACGCAGAAGGGTCACCTCGTCACGGGGTCTGCCGACCAGCTGCGCCGACAGGGGCAAACCGCCCGGTGACAGTCCGCACATCAGGGCAATTGCCGGATGGCCGGTCAGGTTGAAAGGGCTGCGAGCCTGCCTTGCGTAGGTACGCAGGAACTCGGCTTCATCATCGATTCGGCAAGCTGGCTCAAGTGAGCTGACGGTCAGCAGGACATCCACATCGTGGAACGCGGCATTGACTGCATCGATTAACCCTGATCGGCTCTGCTGGGCGTGCACATAGTCGCCCGCCGACAGAAATGCCCCTGGCAGCAATTTGCGGCGCGAAATACTCGAATAGTCAGCGGGCCGTTCACGCAGCCACTTGCCGTGGATTGCCCAGGATTCACTGTGAAAAATGACGCGCTGCGCAGCAGCGAATCGAATCAGTTCGGGTAACTCGATGTCGATCACCTGGGCGCCTTCCAGCCTCAGTACTCGCACCATGTCGTTGAGCGCACTCGCCATCGCAGGGCTTGCGACCAGATCGGTTTCATGAAAGTGCCGAACGAAGCCGATGCGCAAGCCTTTGGCGCCGCGCTCAAGGTCGACGCAGTAGCTGCCCGCACCGGCCGGCAAGCCGCCGGGGTCACCCGCGTCCGGTCCTGCCAGGGTGTCCAGCATCAGTGCAGCATCAGTTACGGTGCGCGCCATCGGGCCCACATGATCAAGCGTGAAAGACAGCGGAAACACGCCGCTGCGCGGCACCAGGCCGTAAGTCGGCTTGAGTCCGACCACCCCGCACATACTGGCTGGGTTGCGGATCGACCCGGCGGTATCGGTACCGAGTGCGAGCGGCACCAGGCCAGCAGCCAAGGCAACACCCGAACCCGATGAAGATCCGCCCGCATGGTGTGCCGGGTTCCAGGGATTTCGCGCGGGTGGAAACGGCACGTCGTATGCCGGCCCGCCTATCGCGAATTCATGCATTGCCGTCTTGCCCAGCAGAATTGCTCCGGCTGCGCGCAGCCTTGCAATCACAGGCGCATCGCGCTGCGCGCTGTGGCCGGCCCGAACATGCGAGTTGCAACTTGTGGGCTGTCCCGCTATATCGATGATGTCCTTGACCGCGAACGGTATGCCGTGCAGCGGGCTCAGTCGTCGGCCGGCCGCGATGGCTTTGTCGGCCTGTCGCGCGGCGTCGAGTGATCCTTCCTCATCGACAGTTATAAAGGAATGCAGGGAACTGTCATGTTCGGAGATGCGGTCGATCAGCGCCTGCACCAACTCGACCGGCGACATCGCGCGCGCGGCATAGGCTGCAGCGATCTCCGTGGCGCTCAACCACCCCTGATCGATCATGGATAAGCTTTGATGCGCATCGGCGGCCAGGGCTCAGCGGCTGGATCGTCGGGCAAGTTCAGGATGGCGCGCAACTGCCCGGCCGTGTGCGCTGCCACGGCCACGTCATCGGGGAAACTGTCAAGCAGGTCACCCAGTTCAGCCTGCCGCGCTGCTTCCACCGCTGCGATGGCTGCGTTCGCCAATCGGGATGTAGTCATTCAACTTCCTCCGGACCTGGAATGCCACCGTTCAAGGTGCCCGCGGGCAGGCCATAGCAGTAGTCGGCGATTTCTCCAGGGCGCGTAAACCAGACTCGGTCGCTGAGTGGATGGTTCATGCAATGCCTGAGTGCCTGCCGCAGCGCGCGTAGTCGAAACGGCTGGCCGACGACGAAGGTATGCAGGGCGATCGGGCAGACCAAGGGCATGCGCTCGCACTGTTCAACCATTTCCTCGAATTGGTCGACGATCATGTCGGCGAATTCACGGGCGGTGTGATGTCTGAAAACGATGGCCGGCGAATCATTGATCTCGATGGGATAGGGCACGGACAAAATCGGTCCAGAGCGGGTCCTCATCCAGAACGGTTGATCGTCAGATGCCCAGTCGAGTAGATAGCGATAACCGGCTTCTTTCAACAGATCGGGCGTCAGGTCGGTCTCGGCCAGCCAAGGGCCGAGCCATCCGCCGGGCGGTTTGCCCTCTTCGCGACTCAAGGTCGCAGTGGCTTCGGCAATCAGTCGGGCCTCATCTTCTTCCCACATGCCCGACTGTCGCTCGGCGTTGGTGCGGCCGTGGCCAATGATTTCGTCACCGCGGGCGCGGATGCGGTCGAACATGCCGGGATGCGCTTGGTATAAAAATGAATTGGTGTTGTGGGCCGCAGGCAGTCCGAGTTCGTCCATCAGGTCCAGCATGCGCGACAGACCAACGCGGTTGCCGTAATCGCGCCATGCATAACTGCGGTGGTTGGGTGGTGGATTGGCGAGGCCCACATCCGACCCCATGCCACCGCCGAAGGCGAAATATTCGAGATTGAAACAAACATAAAAGGCCAGCCGTTTGCCGCCCGGCCAACTGAAGTCCTTGCGCTGGTCAATGCTCGAGTAGGGGTAGCGGCCGTGGTGGGGCAGGGGGCTCAAAGTCATGGCTTGCTTCCTGGGCTCATGGGATCACGCCTTCAGCTAGGGTGAGGCAGTGCGCATGAATATCCCGCGGCCGTGTGAACCAGACCGCTTCTCGTTCCGCATGGCCGACGATATGCCGCAGTGCCTTGCGAAGCACATGCATGCGGTGCGGTTGCCCCATGATCATGGTGTGCAGCGCAATGCCCAGCACCAACGGCTGCTTTTGCGACTGGAGCAGCATTTCCTCGAACTGGTGCACGATCATGGCCGCGAATTCCTCGGCCGTGTGATGGCGCACGATCAATTGGGGCGAATCGTTGATCTCGAACGAGTAGGGCAGCGACATGATCCTTCCGCTACGGGTTTTCATCCAGATCGGCTGGTCGTCGCCGGGCCAGTCCATCTGGTACTGAAATCCCGCCTCCTGCACCAGGTCTGGCGTGATGCGGCTTTGTGACATCCACGGACCCATCCAACCCTGCGGATGTTGCCCGGTTTTCTCGATGATGGTGTCACGTACTTCGGCGATGAGACGTGCCTCGTCCGCTTCCCACAGATGACCTTGACGTTCGGAATTGGTGCGACCGTGGCCGATGATTTCATCGCCGCGAGACAGGATAGGCGCGATGATTTCCGGGCAATGATCGAACACCGTGGTGTTGATCAAATGGCAGGCAGGCAGTCCCAGATCATCCAGAAGTTCATAAAGGCGCCACACGCCGACACGATTACCGTAATCTCGCCAGGCATGGGTTCGCGAATCCGGCAGCGGCTGTTCGCTCGAAATCGAATGGCCGAGCCCGCTGCCATAAGCAAAATGTTCGATATTGATGGCGATATAGAAGGCCAAGCGCTTGCCTTCGGGCCAGGCATAGTGGGGCCGCGCGACGATCGGCGAATACCCGTATCGACCGTGGTGCGGCAGCTTCATGCGCTTGTCCTCGAAAGATATTCGCCGAAGGCCTTTTCGGCCGGTCCGGCGACGCGCAGCAAGGCCGCATCGCAACCGAAGGCGCCGACGAACTGAATGCCCAGTGGCAAACGGGCAGCGCTCAGGCCGAAGGGAAGGCTCAGGCAGGGCAGCCCCAATAGCGACCATGACCGGTTGAATACGGAACTGCCGGTGCCTTCGGTCAGTCGCGGCGCCTGTCCTGGAGCGCTGAACGTCATCAACACAACATTGGCATCGAGCATGCCGGACAGCGCGGTTCGCCAGCGCTCAGCTAACCGAAGCGCCTGCTGATAAGCAACATCGCTGACCTTTTTGCCGAACTCGATCAAGGTGACTAGCTCAGCGCTCAACAACTGGCGATGCAATCGGTCTTCTTCGCGTAACTCGTAAGCGGCTTCGCGAGCCATGACCAGTCGCTGTGCATCGCTCAAAGCAGCGAAATCGTCCATCGGTGGCGTGAATGGCTGAACCGGCAGTCCCGCTTCGCGCAGAGCGACCCCTGCGAGTTCGAGCGCCCGCTTGGCATCGGCGCTGGCGCTCGCGGCATGGGGCCCTGGGAAGCAGGCGATGCGAACTTGCCCACCTTCGAAATTGGGCTGCACCCCCGACAGCACCGGCCACACCCTCAGCAGATCGTCAACCGTGCGCGCATGCAGCCCGACCGTGTCCATCGTCGGCGCCAGCGCGCGCATGCCTTGCGTGGGAATAAGGCCATGGGTCGGCTTCATACCGACGATTCCGCAATAGGCGGCCGGTCGGATGGCTGAGCCGCCGGTTTGCGACGCAAGCGCGAAATCTGCCATGCCATCAGCGACTGCGGCTGCAGATCCGCTTGAGGAGCCGCCTGGCGTGTGCAACGGGTGCCAGGGATTCACCGTGCGGCCTGGATGCGAAAAAGCAAACTCGGTGGTGAGCGTCTTGCCGATCAGCAGCGCTCCTGCTGATCGAAGCCGTTTCACCGCTTCAGCATCGCGCGTCGGGCGATGGTCGCGGTACAAGCATGAGCCGTACGCGGTCGGCATGTCGGCGGTGTCGAATATATCCTTGACGCCGACCGGGATCCCGCGCAGTGCGAGCGGGCCGGGTTGGGCGTCGAGTTCCCGCGCTTGGCGCAAGACCCGCAACGGGTCATGGAAGGTAAATGCACCGAGCGCTTCATCGCGTCCTGCGATCCGGGCCAGGCAACGCTGCGCGTTCTGCAATGCGGAAGGTCCAGGCGTCGCTGAAATGAACTGAGTCAAGCGCATCCCCGTTTCAATCCAAGGAAGCCGGATGTTAGGAGAACGATTTTTGCCCGTCTAGCACTATTTTTATCTCGATTAGGTCGTAAACTGACCTAATGACTTTATCGCTGCGCGCTCTCAGATCGTTCATTGCCGTGGCGGAGGAGTTGCATTTCGGCGCAGCTGCGGCACGTCTCCACATGACGCAACCCCCGCTCAGTCAGCAGATCCGCCAGCTCGAATCGTCGCTGGGCACAGCGTTATTTATCCGAACCACACGTTCAGTCCAGCTGACAGCAGCGGGCATCACATTGCTCGATCATGCGCGGCAACTGATTGTTGATGGTGAAGCAGCCGAACGCGCAGTCGTGCGCGCAGGTTCAGGCGAAGTCGGGCGATTGGTCTTGGGATTCACCAACAGCGCCACCTATCGGATGTTGCCGAAGTCGGTGGCGAGCTTTCGTGCCGATTACCCGGAAGTCATTCTGGAGCTTCAGGAAATGTTGTCGGGACCGTTGCTGAGCGCATTGCGATCGCGCCAACTCGATGTGGCGCTGGTGCGCTTGTCGTCGGCCATGGTCGGGCCTGGGTTGCGCCACTTGGTCGTGTCGCGAGAAAAGATGGTGCTCGTCATTCCTCGCAACCACCCATTGGCGCAACTTTCAGTCGTGCCGCTCAAACGCCTCGAAGGCTTGCCTTTCATCGGTTTCGCCAACACGGGTTCACGCTACTTTCGCGAAACCCTCGAAGGCATCTTCGCCTCGGGCCGCGTTCGACCACGGATCGTTCATGAGAGCGTGCTACCGACCATGCTTGCGATGGTCGAAGCCGGACTCGGCGCAGCATTGGTGCCGGCGTCGGTCTCGGGTATGCGGCCCGAGTTACTTTACAAACCCGTGTCGGGCATGGGCGATCAGGGGACCGTATTGCTGCACTGCGCTTGGCGCAGTGATGACGAAAACCCTGCTGTCCACAACTTCGTCCGAAAGGCCATGTCTTGACAACTGCCGTCTCGAGTTCCGCCGCGCCTATTGGTGACGGGTCGTGGGAAGCCCGTGCTCGGCTCGGCGTTGGCAAGATGGGCGCGATGACGGCCGCGTTTCGGGGTAAACCCGATCGCCCCGCACAGAGCAAGCGGTGAGCGGCGTAGCGAAGTAAAGGGGGAGAGCCGGGCGCAGACCGGCTCGGAGGACATGAGCGAAGTCGCTTGCCGCTTGTTCTGCAGACGGGCCGCCGCATCAAACAGCACGAAGGGCTTTGGTTCAAGCCGGCTCGGCATAGGCAAGATGGGTGCTCTGCTGCGTTCATGTCACCCGGCGCCAGCCTGCGGCCGCCGCCTCCTTCTTTACTTCACTACGCAGAACACCCATCCTGTCAGTTGCAGCGATGACCGCGATGACCGCCGCGTTTCGGGGCACACCCGGTAGCCCAGCACAGAGCAAGCGGTGAGCGGCGCAGCGAAGTAAAGGGGGAGAGCCGGGCGCAGACCGGCTCGGCGGACATGAGCGAAGTCGCTCGCCGCTTGCTCTGCCGCCAGTCCGCCGCATCAAACAGCACGGCAGGGTTTTGATTCAAACCGATTCGGCCTTGGCAAGATGGGTGCTCTGCTGCGTTCATGTCACCCGCCGTCGGCCTGCAGCCGCCGTCTCCTTCTTTACTTCACTCCGCAGAACACCCATCCTGCCAGTTGCAGCGATGACGGCCGTGTGTCGTGGCAAACCCGATAGCTCAGTACAGAGCAAGCGGCGAGCGGCGTAGCGAAGTAAAGGGGGAGAGCCGGGCGCAGACCAGCTCGGCGGACATGAGCGAAGTCGCTTGCCGCTTGTTCTGCAGCCAGACCGTCGCGTCGAGCTTAGATGGGCAAGTCGACTCGCGCTTGGCGTTGCTTGGCTACGCCATCAGGCGAATTTCAATGGGTCAATTCCGCCCGTCCGAGATCTGCGCGGATGGTGTGGGCGCAGCGCAGGAAGAGCCAGACTGCGGGCAGGTTCAGGCTCAGCACGCAGACCATCGCCCAGCGCACTGAATCGGCACCGAAACGGGTCGCGAACAGGTCGCTGAGAATCCCGGCGATGGTGGGGCCCAGGCCGACACCGATCAGGTTCAGCAGCACGACCAGGATTGCCATCGAGGTGGCGCGCATATTCACCCGCACCAGGCTCTGGCTGAGGGCATAAGTCGGGCCGTTCAGACCGGCGACACAAGCGGCAAACAGGGCCAGAGAAATGGCTGCGCCGGCAACAGTCGGCAGCAAGGCGACGGCACTGCCGAGCAGCGCGATCAGCCCGGCAGCCAGCGCCATCAGCCTGGGCTGGGCACGCATATCGTTGGCGCCCAGACGATCGGCGAGCAGGCCGAAAAATATCGTGCCGATGGCGCCAAAGCCACCCATGCACAAGGCGGTGATCATGCCGACCTCGGCCAGGCTCAGGCCATGGCTGCGCACCAGCAAAGAGCCGATCCAGGACATCATGGCCGAACTGCTGGCGGTCACCAGCACCGAAGCGGCGATCAGATACAGCAGCGCTGACTGGCCGCGCATGAAGCTCAAAGTCTCACGCAATTTGGGCGCGGCCGTCTCGACCAGGCTTTCGCCGCCACCACGAGCCGGTTCATCGGTCAACAACCACAGCGCCAGGGCCAGGACCAGACCCGGAGCTGCCGCCACATAGAAGGCATTGCGCCAGCCATGTTCGGCCGCCACCATCGCGCCGAGCATGAAACCCAGCAACATGCCCAGCGGGATGCCGACATAGAGTATTGAGACCGCAGTGGCGCGGCGTTCACGCGAGTAGAGGTCGGAGATGATAGAGACCGAGCAGGGTTGGCCGCCGGCATCCATCGCACCAACGCCGACCCGGGTTGCCACCAGGGCCGCAAAGCTGTTGGCCGATCCGGCAAATGCCACCGCCAGGCTCCAGACCCCCAGCAAGCCGGCCAGCAGATTGCGCCGGTTGCTGCGGTCGGCCAGCCAGCCCAAAGGGATGCCGGCCAAGGCAAAAGCGGCCGCATAGCTAAAACCCGAAAGCAGACCGAGTTGGGAATCGCTGAGTGAAAATTCCTGTTTCAACGGCTCCAGGATCACGACCATCAGCGCGCGGTCGAAAAACTGCACCAACGCGATCAAGGTCAACACAAGCAGGGTCAGATGTTTCTTCATGGAGTTTGGCCGCTCAGCGGGGTTTGGTTTGCAGATGGTTGATCAGGGCAGCAAAAGCGCGTTGGTGCACCCGGTCGGTCACGGCGCTGATCGGGTTCGGGTGGCTGCTGAGTTTGACCACGACGGTCTCGGCCTCAGGGAACACATAGAGCATTTGCCCGAAGGCGCCCAATGCTGCAAACGAGCGCGGTGCGGCCGGGTTGACCCACCATTGGCTGCGGTAAGACCAGCCCGAGCGGGTCTTGGGGCCACCGACCGCGAAGGCCTGCGTGTCGCCGCCGCGCGTCAATTCATCGGTCAGGGCCGCTGGCAGCAACTGGGCATCGCCCCAGCGGCCGCGTTGCAGCAGCAACTGGCCCAACCTGGCCAGATCGCGCGGCGCAGCAATCATGCCGGCAAATGTCACCTCATTGGCCATCGGGTCGAGCATCATGCGAGCGTCCTGCTCCATACCCAGGCGGCTCCACAAACGCTGTTCCAGCCAGTTTGAAATTGATTGTCCGGCGGTGCGGGCAGCGATCCAGCCGCTCACGTCGGTGGCTGGCGAGCGGTAGCGGAAGGCCGTGCCGCGCGGCTCGACCTGAAGATTTTTCAGCGTCGGCAACATTGCCAGAATGCCCTCGGGGCTGCCGGGTTGGCGCAGTTTCGGCGCCCAACCCATCGAGCCGATATAGCGGAAAACGTCCGAGCTGGGATCGTTGTAGATCTCGGTGAATTGCACCCCGTCGGTCATGTCGAGCACTTGCCTCACGCTCGCGCCCGCCCAGGCGCTATCGGCCAGTTCAGGAATCAGGCTGCCAACCTTGGCTTTTTCATCCAGCCGACCTTCCTGGATCAACGTGGCAGCCATCAAGCCGGTCATTGCCTTGCTTGCCGAGAACATCAGATGCGCAGTCGAGGCTTTCATGCCATTGAAATAGCGCTCCTCGACGATGCGGCCGCGGTGCAGCACGACGATCGCATCGGTATGGGTCTCCTTGAGCATCTGCGGCCAGTTCATTGCCGGCTCACCAGGCGCGTTGACCGCGATGGCGTCAATCTCGGCCCGCGGCAGCATGGATAAAGGCAATTCATGCACTTTGCCGGCGCGGGCAATCAGGCGGGTCGGAAACAACTCGCTGGTGTGCTGGAAGGACCAGATTTTTTGCGGGTATTCCTGCCAGTTGTCTATCGTCACCCGGTACTCAGGCGGTGGTGGCGTCCCGACCATCAGCAGGGCCGGGTCGAGAACTTTTTGTTGCTGCGCCAGCGCAGGCAGGCTCAGCCCGACGGCCAGGGCGCATGCGCCCAAGCGAAGAAATTGCTGATGCCATATCGATTTCATTCAGAGCATTGCCGGCTGCCTATACAGCCGTGATGTTACGAATTCCTATAACCCCGACATCGTCCGGGCGGACGATGCCTGAAATAGCCCGGCGGCAAGAATGGCGCAACAGTCCTGTGAATTGCATTGCTGGGCTTGGCTGGTCCTATCAATATCCCAACCGGAGAGATTCCTTGGCATCACCGTTTACCGTTCGCCCCCTCGGCCCCGCCATCGGCGCCGAATTGCTGGAGCTTGATCTTGATTCGATTTTCTTGCCGGCAACGCTGACGGCCATCGAAGCCGCTCTCGTCAAGCATGAAGCCTTGGTGCTGCATGTTCCTGACCTGACTCCCGAACAACATCTGGCGATCGCACAGCATTTTGGCGACCCGGAAGTCCATACCTTTTATCCCAACCTCGGGTCGGGGTTCGAGCAGATCACGATCATCGACTCCAAGCTGGGCGACCGGGCCGATATGTGGCATCACGACGAGACCTTTCTCCCGAGTCCGCCGATCGTCACCATGACCCATGCCAAGATCCTGCCACCTGTCGGCGGTGACACCTGCTGGATCAGCATGACGACAGCCTACGACGCGCTGTCCGATCGGATGAAAAAATATCTTGACGGCCTCCAAGCTTGGCATGACATGAACGGCCCGATGACGGCAGCGCTGCGCCACAAGGTCGTCACGCATGAGCGCTATGTCGAGGTCGTCACGATGAATCGGCGTCACCTGCACCCGATGGTCGTCACCCATCCTGTCACCGGCCGCAAAGCGCTCTACATCAGCCCGACCTATACGACGCATATCGACGGCCTGGCCCCGACTGAGAGCGACGCGATCCTGGCCTACCTGAATGCACATTGCCAGCATGTCCTGTTCGTTTTCCGGCATCGCTGGGCGCTTGGCGACATGGTGATCTGGGATAACCGCAGCGTGATTCACCATGCCATCCTCGACTATCAACCGCACCAGCGACGCATGCAGCGAGCTTCGGTATTCGCTCGCGGACATGTGCAGCCTGTTTGATTGAATTCCCGGAGAAGGCCATTCAAGGCCAAGGGATTCCCAAGAGAAAAAAATATGCAGAAAAATGATGACATGGATCGTGACTTATTGGCCCTCTATGCGCCCAAGCCGGGCCGCTATGCGCTGCTGCCCGAACTGACGCCGCAGCAGTCCCTGGCCTTGCTGTGCCGGATATTGCATCGCGAAGGCTATAACGATCACATCGCCGGCCATATCACGGTGCGCCAGGACGATGGCAGTTATCTGGCCAATCCCTGGGAACTCACCTGGGCCGAGGTGAGCGCTTCCGACATCCTGCGTCTCGACCCCCAGGGCAAGGTGATTGAAGGCGAATGGAATATCACCCCGGCGATCAACCTGCATATCGATGTTCATACCGCAAGGCATGATGTCGGCGTGGTGATCCACAACCATCCGGCCTGGGGCTCGGTGTGGTCGGCCGTAGGACGCATTCCACCGATCTACGACCAGACTTCGGCCCTGGTCGATACCGATCCGGTGCTTTATGACGAATATCGTGGCACGGTGGAAGACCAGGCAATGGGCCGCGCCGCAGCCGATTCACTCGGTACGCAGAAATGGGCGCTGCTGGCCAACCATGGCGTTCTGGTGGTGGCCAACGGGATTCGCCAAGCACATCTGCGCGCCATCACGCTCGAATGGCGCTGCCGGCTTGCCTGGCGCGTCGAGATGCTCGGCGGCGGAACTCCTCTGCCGACCGAGGTGGTCGTCGCCACCGGGCAGCGTACCGATTCGAAGGGATTCCCGTTTCTGTGGGAGGCCATGGCCCGCGAGGAAATCCGTCGGGATCCATCGGTGCTTGAATAAGACTGCCAAGGGCCATGGGCAACCTGACATGGACGGAATTCTCTCTGCCGATCAGTACCGTGGAATGGTCCGATGAACTTGCCTGAGTCACGTGGGCGTTCCAGCGCTGCCGGTTTGCTGCTGCTGCTGACGGCGATGTCGATGCTGTCGGCGATGGACCGGCAGATGCTCGCCGTGCTGATCGAGCCGATCAAGGCCGAGTTCCTGCTCAGCGATCTGCAGATCGGCCTGGTCAGCGGCCTGGGCTTTGCCCTGTCTTTCTGTTTGCTGGGTTTGCCTCTGGGGCGGATTGCCGACCGTCATGAACGGCGCAGCCTGGTCGCATGGACCCGCGGGGTCGGTGGCTTGCTGGCTGCGATGGGCGGCGCATCGATCGGCTTCTGGAGCTTGATGGGTAGCAGGGCAGGGGGCGCGCTCAGCGATGCGGGCGGGGCTCCGGCCTCGCTGTCGATGATCGCCGACCTCTACCCACCGGCGCAGCGCTCGCGGGCGATGAGCTTGTTCGGCCTGGGCGCGGCCACCGGCTCGATGCTGGCCCTGGTGCTGGGCAGCTGGATTGCGCAGCAATGGGGCTGGCGCCTTGCCTTGGCAATCGTCGGTGGCAGCGCTGCCTTGCTGGCCTTGCTGCTGCGGATGTTTTCGAGCGAACCCTTGCGTGCGCAAGCGGCGCGCAGCAATGAACTGTCCCAGGGCCGCAGTTCGGTCGCCCTGGTCTGGCGCCAGCCGGTGACGCGCTGGATCATGCTCGGCGCCGGCTTTGCCCTGCTGTCGGGTTATTCGGTCGGTGCCTGGAACGTCAGTTATCTGGTGCGCAGCCATCACCTGACCCAGCAGCAAGCCGGCTGGGTGGCGGGCTTTGCCGCGCTGACTTCGGTCTTTGGCAGCCTGGTCGCCGGCGCATTGACCGACCGCTTGGTACGCCGCCATCCAGGCTGGCAGATGGGGGTGCCCTTGATCGGCGTTTCGATGGCCTTGCCGTCGGGACTGCTGTTTTTTGCCATGCCTACCGGCCAGGTGGCTGCAGCGACCGCAATGGTCGGCTTGTTCGCCTTCTTCATCGCCTGGTGGGCCGCACCCAGCTACGCCGCCTTGAGTCTGGTGGTGGCGCCGCAGCGCCGTGCCACGGCCAACGCCATGCTGATGCTGGCCGGCGCCATCATCGGCAGCGGCATCGGGCCGATCTTCACCGGCAGCCTCAGCAGCTGGCTGGAGCAATGGCTGCAAGACCAGGCCTTGCGCTTTGCCTTGATCTGCACGATCGCCATGCTGGTCTTTTCGGTCTATGCCTTCTGGCGCGCGCTGCTCGTTTATCCGGCTGCATTGAAAGCTGTCAACCATGACTGATGTCGTTTCGAATCAAGCCAAGATGATCTATCTGGCGCGCCGCAACCCGGTTTTGGCGCCCGAAGACTTTGCCCAGGCCTGGCGCGAGCATTCGGCGCTGGGTGCGGGCTGCAGCAATGTGCGCGACAAAGTGCTGTCGGTCAGCCAATGCTCGCGCGTCTTGACCCTGCCGGGACTGGTCGGCGCTGCCGACGACTATGACGGCGTCAATCTGCTGCTGATGCGCGACCTGCAATCGGCCGCCGACATCTGGAACGACGCGCAGACGCTGGCCATCATGCGCCCCGACGAACCGCGGGTTTTTTCGACCTATGTACGCAATTTCGCGCTGGTCTGCTCAGGCCGCATCCTGCGCCAGGCGCCTGCCGGGCCGCGGCCAACGCATTGCGTTCAGGCCTTTCTGCGCCGCCGCAGCGGCTTGACCCGCGAGCAGTTCCAGCAGCGCTGGTCGGCTGATGACAAGGCGCAGCAGGCGTCACCCGCGCTCGATGCGGCGCTTTGCATCAATCACAACCTGGTGCTAGGGACCAGGCCGCAAGGCTATGATTTCGACGGCATCGCCGAATGGTGGTTTGCCTCGGAGGCAGCGGCCATCGAGGCCTTCGCGGCAGTCGACCTGCGCGATCGCTTGCCCTCGGCGCTGAGCGACTTGGCCGATCTGCAACGCTCGCTGTTCATGTTCACAAGAATCACGCACAGCCGGCCTTGAGAAGGGATGGATTGACTCCCTAGGCTGATTGGACGATGGAGGAGGACTCCGACAAGGGCAATATCCAAGCGCTGAAATCGGCCGACCGGTCGATTCCTGCTGAACCCAGGACATTTATGCCACGTACCTTCAATCTTGCCGACTTGTTCGAGGTGGTTGCCGCCGCGGTTCCCGACCGCATCGCCTTCATCTGCGCCAGCCAGCGCATCAGTTTCAAGGCGCTCGATCAGCGTGCCAACCGCCTGGGCAATGCCTTGCGGGAGCGCGGCATCAAGCGCGGCGACAACGTCGGCATCCAGCTCTACAACTCGGCCGAATACCTCGAGACCTTCCTGGCATGCTGCAAGATCGGCGCCGCTCCGGTCAATGTCAATTACCGCTACAAGGGCGAAGAGCTGGCCTTTTTGTACGCCAGTCTCGACTTCCGCGCCCTGGTCTATGCTGCAGAGTTTGCACCGGCGGTAAGTCAGGCGCTGCAGCAAGCCCCCTGGCTCGGTTTGTTGCTGCATTGCGGAGCTGATGCGCTCGAGGCGCCGGGCCTGCCCTATGAGGATTTCCTCGCCAGCGCTGCGACCGAGTTGCATGACCCCCTGCGCAGCGATCAGGACATCTATATGCTCTGCACCGGCGGCACCACCGGCATGCCCAAGGGTGTGATGTGGCCGCACCGGTCGCTGTTCATGGCGGCCCTGGGCGGCGGCGGCATCTACTTCAGGCGCCCGCCGATCGAGGCGCCCGAAGAACTCGCCGCGCTCGTCAGCGCTGCACAGCCGCTGGTTTATCTCGCCTGTGCGCCGCTGATGCATGGCGCCGCCATGTGGGCCACCTTGATCAGCCTGTTTGCCGGGCATTGCGTGGTCGTCAACGATCAGCATCAGTTTGACGCCGAGCATGTCTGGGACATCGTCGAACGCGATGCGGTCAACATCCTGTCGATCGTTGGCGACGCGATGGCGCTGCCGATGATCCGGGCTTTGGAAGCCCACCCCGATCGCTGGGACTTGTCGCGGGTGATGGTGTTCGGCAATGGGGGTGCGATGTTTTCGCCCCATCTGCAGCAGCGGCTCAAGGCGATGCTGCCGCAGCTCGTCATCAACAACGGCATGGGGTCATCCGAAGCCGGCCTGGTCGGCGGTGGGGACAAGCCGGTCCAGGGCGAGGGCTTCATCTGCATCACGCCGCGGCCCGACCTGGCCCTGATCGACGCGCAGCGCCGCATCGTTGCCGCCCCCGGCGATTTCGGCATCCTGGCGCGCAGCGGCAATACGCCGATCGGCTATTACGGCGATGCAATCAAGACCGCCGAGACCTTCGTCACCATCGACGGCCGGCTCTGGGTCCTCACCGGCGATCAGGCCAGGATCGACGCCAACGGTGACATCGTCGTGCTCGGCCGCGGCTCCGAATGCATCAATACCGGGGGCGAAAAGGTCTTCCCCGAGGAAGTCGAAGTCGCCGCGCGGCGCTATGCGGCAGTCCGTGATGTCCTGATCATCGGCATGCCCGATGAGCGCTGGGGCCAGAAAGTCGCTGCAGTGCTCGAGTTGCAGGAGGGCGAGAACTTCTCGCTGGCTGAATTCGATCGCATCTGTCGCCAGCACCTGGCCGCCTACAAATTGCCGCGGGCGATCTATCTGGCCGCCAAGGTCCAGCGCAGCCCGGCCGGCAAGGCCGATTACCGCTGGGCCAAGGAATATGCGGCTGTTTCGGTCAGCCTGACCTGAGCCGGCATCGTCCCTTTGGACGACGATGCTATCGCGCTGCTGCGCTAACTTCCCGCATCAACATCATCCCGCTGGCTGGCCCAGCGCCGGACCAACCCTGACAGGACCCCAGATGGCTGCCACCACGACTCAAGCAATACCCGGCCTGCTGGCTGCACAGCGCGCTGCCTTCATCGCTACCGGACCGGTCAGCGCTGAATTGCGCCGCGTTCGCCTGCAGAAGGTGATCGACCTGCTGGTTGAAAATGCCGATGAGCTCTGCGCCGCGATGGCTGCAGACTTTGGCCATCGACCCGCGGTTTTTTCGATGATGAACGATGTGCTGGGGTCACTGGCTTCGCTCAAACATGCGCGCGACAGTTTCGAAGCCTGGATGCCGGCCGAGACCAGGCCCAGCGTGGCGCCTTTCGACCAGTTCGGTGCCAGCGCCTGGGTGCAATACCAGCCCAAGGGTGTGATCGGCATCATCGGCACCTGGAACGCGCCGCTGTTCACCCTGTTTTCGCCGCTGGCCTCGGTGCTGGCCGCGGGCAATTCGGCCATCCTCAAGCCTTCGGAGCTGGCGCCGCAAACTGCGGCACTGGTCGAGCGCCTGGTCGCCGCCCGCTTTGATGCCAGCGAACTCGCCGTGGTCTGCGGCGGCCCTGATGTCGCTGCGGCCTTCTCGTCCCAGCCTTGGGACCATCTGGTCTTCACCGGATCGACCAACGTCGGCAAGCAGGTGATGCGTGCTGCGGCCGAACATCTGGTGCCTTTGACGCTCGAGTTGGGCGGCAAGTCGCCGGTGCTGATCGGGCGCAGCGCCGACATCCGCAATGCCGCGGAACGGATCGCAGTGGGCAAGGCGGCCAACTCGGGCCAGCTCTGTGTGGCCCCCGATGTCATCTGGGTCCATCAGTCGCAATGCGATGAACTGGTCGAAGCATTGCAGTCTTTCTATGCCGGCCTGTTTCCAACCATCGCCGGCAACCCGGATCTGGTCGCCGCCGTCAATCAAGGCCATTTCGCCCGCGTCGAAGCCTATCTGGCCGATGCCGCGCAGCGCGGTGCCCGCATCGTGATGGCCGGCGATTGGCCCAGCGAGGCCGCTGTGGCCGAGCGCCGCATGCCGCTGCGCCTGGTGCTCGACGCCCCGGCCGATAGCGAGATTGCCCGCAATGAAATCTTTGGCACCGCCTTGCTGATCAATCGCTACAGCGAGATGGCCGAAGCCGTCGCGGCAGTCAATGCGGGTGAGCGCCCGCTGGCGCTTTACTACTTCGGCCAGGATCAGGCCGAGCAGGACTGGGTGCTGGGCCATACCCTGTCGGGCGGCGTATCGGTCAATGATGTGACCATGCATCCGGCCCTGCATGACGCGCCATTCGGCGGTGTCGGCGCTTCGGGCATGGGCCATTACCATGGGCGAGAGGGTTTTCTGGCCTTCAGCCATGCGCGCTCGGTCTACCAGGCCGGTGGCCATGACCCAAGGCGTGAATGGGGCATGTTGCCGCCTTATAGCGAAGGCTTCACCCAGATGATCCGCGCCGCAGTGACGAACTGAGCGACAGCATGAACAGCCCGCAACAATCTGTGTCGCAGCCCGCCAGCTATCCCCATGCCTGGTACCTGGTGCTGGCCCTGACTGCTTGCAATGTGATGGCGCAGATCGATCGCTTTGCGATGACCTTGCTGGTCACGCCGATGCAGCAGGAGCTCGGCCTCAACGACACCCAGACCGGCTTGATCGGTGGCCTCGTCACCGGTGTTTTCTATGCCTTGGCCGGCCTGCCGCTGGCGCGCATTGCCGACCAGTTCAGCCGCAAATGGCTGATCATTGCCGGCCTGATCGGCTGGAGCTTGATGACGATGGCCAGCGGCTTGGCGATCGGCTTCTGGACGCTCTGTCTGGCAAGGTTGCTGCTTTCCATCGGCGATGCGACGCTGGGGCCGGCCGCCAATTCGATGATTGCCAATGTCTTTCCGGCGCAGCGCTTGTCGCAACCGCTGAGCATCTTTGCCGCTGCCGCCTCGATCGGCAACGCGCTGGCTTCGGTTCTGGTCGCCGGCCTGCTGGCGCTGAGCCCCTGGATCGCGCCGCATTTAAGCTGGGGTGGGGCGCCGATGGCGCCATGGCGCCTGGTGATGCTGGGCCTGGGCTTGGTCGGCATCCTGCCCTTTTTGTTGATGCTGCGGGTCCGCGAGCCGATACGCCAGGCGCAAGCCGGTGGCAGCCCGAGCTTCAAGGCCTTCATGGCCTATTTGAGCCCGCGTCGGCGTGCTTATGGCGTTTGCTATTTTGGCTATGCCTTGTTTGTCCTGCCCTTTGTCGCGCTGTCTTTCTGGCTGCCGACTGCGTTTGAGCGGGCCCATCATCTACCCAGCACCACGGCCGGTGTCTGGCTCGGCCTGGGTTATCTGATCGCCGGGACTCCTGGCACTTTGTTCGGCGGTTGGCTGGCTGGTGCGCTCGAGCGTCGCGGCCATAAAGACGGCAAGTTGCTCGTGCTGCTGCTCGCCACCTTGGCGGCCACCCCGGCAGCCGCCTTGAGCCAGATGGCCGGCGATGTGTTCTGGGGCATGGCCATGGTCTGGGCAGCGATGTTCTGTGCCGGTATGGCGCTGGGCCCGGTGACTGCAGCGATCCAGGCGATCACCGTCAACGAGTTCCGGGCCCAAGCCGCTGCCTTGCTCTACCTCTTGATCTTCATCGTCGCCTTCATGGGCATTCCGGTCGCCGGCGCGCTGACCGACCTGTGGTTCAAGGATCCGCTCAAGCTCGGCCAGTCACTGATCATCATCGGGCTGACTTTCGGCAGCCTGGCTGGATTGCTGGTCTGGCGCTGGCGGCGACATTTCGTGGCCGAGTTGCAGCGCTTTGAAACTTCGAACGGGACCGCATGAACGAGTATTTTTCACTGCAAGGCAAGGTCGCCATCGTGACCGGTGCGGGCAAGGGCATCGGCCGGGCCTGCGCGCTCGCGCTGGCTGGCGCCGGCGCTGATGTAGCGCTGGCAGCGCGCACGCTATCCGACCTGGAACTGGTCGCCGCCGAGATCCGTGCCATGGGCCGGCGCGCCATTGTGGTGGCCTGCGATGTTGGCGACGAAGCGCAGCTCGACCACTTGGTGGCGCAGACGATAGCCCAGTTGGGCGGCATCAACCTGCTGGTCAACAATGCGGGCGGCGCCGGTCCGAATCACCCTGAAAAAATGAGCGGCGCCGCTTTCAACCAGGTCTTTGCGGGCAATATCACCCCGGCCTTCTTGCTGACCCAGAAAGTCGCAGCCTCGATGCGAGCTGCCGGCGGCGGTGCGGTGGTCAATATTTCTTCGACCGCAGCGCGCTATGCGCAGAAGCATTTCAGCGCTTACGGCGCGGCCAAGGCGGCGCTGAATCAGCTGACGCGCAACCTGGCGCAAGACTATGCCCCGCAGATTCGAGTCAACGCGATCGAGCCCGGCACGATCGAGACCACCGCGCTGGCGCCTTACCTGACGCCGGAGCGGCGCGAGCGCCTGGTGCAGACGACGCCGATGGGCCGGCTCGGCCGCCCCGAGGACATCGCAGCGGCAGCCTTGTTCCTGCTTTCTCCAGCAGCCAGTTGGATCACCGGCAAGATCATCGGCGTCGATGGCGGCGTCGAGGCACCGAATTTCGCCTGAGCCAGGCCGCTGGATTGCTGAGTCCTGGCTCCGATAGTTGACATCGGTCAAGCCGGGCCGCGGCTGAACGCTGAGAATTGCCGATCGCTTTCAAGCCTTCAGGGTTGAAAGCCGTCTCCCAGCAGTTTCCCAGCAGTTTCCAGCGAGCCGCATGACGATGAGCCACCGGCTACCACGCCCTTTCAAACTGATCCTGTTCGGCCTGCCTTCGCTCGCGCTGCTGGGCTGGTTCGGATTGCGCTGGTGGCAGGGCCCCGAAATAACTGTCGAAGCCGTCGTGCGGCGCGATTTCGTTCAATCGGTGGTCGCCAGCGGTCATGTCGAGACGCCGCACCGGGTCGACATCGGCGCGCAGATCACCAGCACCGTCAGGCAGGTACCGGTGCTTGAGGGGCAGGCCGTCAAGGCTGGCGATCTGCTGGTCGAATTGGCAGCCGACGAACAGCGGGCGGCCCGGCAGCAGGCCGATCTGGCGGTGCTGCAAGCTGTTTCCAGGCTGCGTCAACTGCGCGAAGTCCAGTCGCCGGTGGCCGAGCAGAACCTGCGGCAAGCCGAGATCAATTTGAACAACGCAAATGCCGCCTTGCGCCGCAGCCAGGCTTTGTTCGCGCAAGGTTTCATCGGCGATGCCGCGCTCGATGAGGTCCGCAAGTCCGCTGCCCTGGCCGGCGCTCAGATGAATTCGGCGCAGAAGCTCTATGCCAGTTCCTTGGCCAGCGGCAGCGAGCATGACATCGCCTCGACGGCCATCCTCGAGGCCAGACAGAACGCCTTGGCAGCTCATGCCCGCGCGGCCTATACAACGATCAAAGCGCCGTTCAGCGGCCTGCTGATCGCTCGCAATGTCGAGGTGGGTGATGTGGTCCAACCGGGCAAAGTGCTGATGGTGCTGTCGCCACAGGGCCGCACTCAATTGGTCGTGGAAGTCGACGAGCGCAATCTGCGCCTGCTGGCCGTCGGGCAGTCGGCCCTGAGTTCAGCCGACGCCTACCCGCAGCAGCAGTTTTCCGCCAGGCTGGCTTATATCAACCCGGGCATCAATCTGCAGACCGGCGCGGTCCAGGTCAAACTCGATGTGGCCGATCCGCCCGCCACGCTCAGACAGGACATGACGGTCTCGGTCGACATTGAAGTGGCCAGGCGGCCCAAAGCCTTGCTGGTGTCGCCGCGCGTGATCCATGACATCGACAGCGGATCGCCCTGGGTACTGCGGCTGCTCGACGGGCAGACCGACAAACGCATGGTGAAGCTGGGTCTGCGCAGCAATCTCTGGGTTGAATTGCTTGAGGGGCTCAGCGAGGGGGAGATCGTGATACCCGCTTCGCAAGCAGTCGTTGCAGGAGTACGGGCGAGGGCGCGTTGAGGCCATGATGAACCGCTGGATGCCTTTCGAATGGATCGTGGCGATCCGTTTCCTGCGCGAAGGCCGTCTGCAGACCTTGTTCATCATCAGCGGCGTGGCCATCGGCGTCGGCGTGATTGTCTTCATGTCGGCGCTGCTCGCCGGGCTGCAATCGAACTTCATCCGGCGCGTGCTGTCGGCCCAAGCCCATATCCAGATGTTGCCGCCGCAGGAAGTCGCAAGGCCGATGCGAGGCAGCGACGGCGCGATCGTGCAAGCGCCTTTGCAACGGCTCAAGGGCATCAACCAATGGCAGGCGGTGGCCGCGCAGATCCGCGGGATGAGCGACGTGCTGGTGGTTTCGCCGCTGGCCAGCGGCTCGGCCCTGGCCGTACGCGGCAATGCCAGCCGGGCCATCAGCCTGGTCGGGATCGAGCCCTTGCAATATTTCCGCATCGTCGACATCAATGAAAAACTGGTTCGAGGCAGCACCCGGCTGACCGGTACCGACATGCTGATCGGGACCGAACTGGCCAGCGATCTGGGCGTCGACGTGGGTGACAAGTTGCGCGTGAACAGCGCCAATGGCGCGTCGAGCATATTGACGATCACCGGGGTTTTCGACCTCGGCAACAAGGGTGCCAATTTGCGCAATACCTTTGTCGCCTTGCATACCGCGCAAAGCCTGCTGGGCCTGCCCGGTGGTGTCTCCAGCCTCGAAGTGACGGTGCAGGACGTCTATGCCGCCGAGGACATCGCCCAGCGCATCACGCAGTCGACCGGCGTTCAAGCCGACAGCTGGATCAAGACCAGCGCGCAGTTCTTTGCCGCAGTCAGCGCGCAGACCACGGCCAACACCGCGATCCGTTTCTTTGTCGGTCTGTCGGTCGCCTTCGGCATTGCCAGCGTGCTGGTGGTGGTGGTGGTGCAGAAATCGCGCGAGATCGGCATCCTGCGTGCGATGGGCATTTCTCAGGGCCAGATCCTGCGTGTCTTCCTGACCCAGGGCGGACTGCTGGGCTTCGGCGGCGCGGTGGCCGGTTGCGCGATCGGCGCGTTGGCGCTGCTGCTGTGGCAGACCTATGCCCGCAGTCCCGATGGCACGACGCTGTTCCCGCTGGTCTTCGATCCGGTCTTGTTCTCGGCCGCCCTGGTGCTGGCGACGCTGACCGGCCTGGCGGCTGCGGTGGCGCCTGCGCTGCGGGCAGCCAGGCTCGACCCGGTGGTGGCGATCCGTGGCTGAGGCAATCAATCCTGTACCCGACGACGACGTGGTAGTGCAATTGCGGGCCGTGCGCAAGGCCTTCAATGTCGGCCAGCCGATCGAAACCGAAGTCCTGCATGGCATCAACCTGACGCTTTACAAGGGCGAATTCTGCGCGGTGATGGGCCCTTCGGGTTCGGGCAAGAGCACCTTGCTGAACATCGTCGGCCTGCTCGATCGTCCGACCCGCGGCATGCTGCAGGTCTGCGCTGAGGAAACCACCGAATTGCAAGACCATGCACTGACTCGTCTGAGGGGCCACAGCATCGGCTTCGTGTTCCAGTATCACTATCTGATCACCGCTTTCACTGCGCTGGAAAACGTCATGCTGCCGCTGCTGGGTGCGGCAGGTTTCCCGAACCTGGCGATGCGCCAGCGTGCCGCCGAATTGATCGACGCGGTCGGGCTATCGGCCTGGCAAGACAACCTGGCCGGCAATATGAGCGGGGGCCAGCAGCAACGCGTCGCCGTGGCTCGCGCGCTGGCGATGAACCCGGCCCTGTTGCTGGCCGATGAGCCGACCGGCAACCTCGACAGCAAGAGCGCTGATGCGGTGTTCGAATTACTGCGCCGCTTCAACCGGGCACAGGGCACGACGGTCCTGTTCGTGACCCACAACGCGGCCTTGGCGGCGCGCTGCGACAAGATCATTCAGGTCGTGGACGGCCAGATCGTCGGCTGAAACAGCCGACCCTGCAGTTCGACTGTGGCCGGCAATGCAGGAACCAATTCGTTTGCCGGCACCGGTCGGCCGAAGTAATAACCCTGGAAAGCCTGGCAGCCGATCGCCGACAGAAAAGCCCGCTGGCCAGCTGTTTCAACCCCCTCGGC
>CAMDHE010000056.1 GCA_945898095.1 Roseateles toxinivorans
CTTAGACCGCCGTGCCGGCAGGCGTAGCCCAAGAGATGGGTCACGTTCGCCGGAATGACGGGTCACGTTGCCGGAATCCCTCCGGTCACGTTCATCGGAATCTTGGTCACGTTGCCGGAATCAGCGGTCACGTTCGACCGGAATACTCAATGCTAGTTCAGACGTCTCCGTCATTGACACTGCGGGTAATTACACAGGTATAGCTGGGACTTCTTTCTCGGCCCCTATTGTCTCTGGTGTGGTTGCATTGATGCTGGAGGCCAATCCGAATCTCGGCTATAGGGATGTGCAAGAAATTCTTGCTTATTCGGCCCGCGAAATTAGTTCGACGGGCAATGATTGGCGCTACAACGGCGCAACCAACTGGAATGGTGGTGGGCTTCACTATGACGCCGTAAACCATAACCTCGGATACGGCTTGGTCGACGCTTTGGCCGCAGTGCGTCTGGCTGAAACTTGGACGAGCACAGCGCATGTCGCGTCAAATAGAACACAGCTGGCAACCACACATACCGTAGCCAAAGTTATACCTGATGGCGGTGGTATCAATGCCGCTTCAAGCGCATTCGACTCTATTTCAGTATCGCAGGCCATTGATGTTGAACGAGTTGAAGTCACGTTGAATGTGACCCATCCATTTGTTGGTGACCTCTCGGTGCTTTTGACTTCGCCCAGTGGAACAACAAGTTTTCTGCTTTGGCGCCCCCAGCAAAACGCATTGAGTGCATACGGGACCAATCAAGACAACATTCACTTTACCTTTGACACAGTTCTAGATTGGGGGGAAAGTTCTGTAGGGTCTTGGGGTCTTACCATCCTAGATTATGTGACTGGTGATATTGGTACCTTTGATTCATGGACACTCAACCTCATCGGAAAGCCAGCATCAGCAGACGATACCTACATTTATACCAACGAATTTTCTGAAGCCGCGGCAGACCAATCGGCACGAAGCATTCTTACAGATTCGGGTGGCACCGATACCCTTAATGCAAGTGCCGTCACTGGTAATCTGGTGCTTAACCTCGGATCAGGCGGTGTTAGCACGATCGATGGCCGCAGCCTGATGATAGCCTCGGGCACGGTCATTGAAAATGCTTATGGTGGGGATGGAAATGACGTCATTCACGGTAGTAGCGTTGCCAATATTTTGTACGGAATGCGCGGTAATGACACCTTGGATGGCAGTACTGGTGCAGACACTTTGTTCGGTGATGTGGGCGATGATGTTTATTGGGTTGATGAAATCGGCGATGTAGTCAGCGAGGATGCTAATTCAGGTTCAGACACCGTCTCAAGTTGGATTTCTTACATTTTGCCTGCCAATGTCGAGGGCTTGTTTCTCCAAGGCAGCAGTGCGATTAACGCGGTGGGAAATTTGCTGGATAATTTAATTTCTGGTAATGACCTTGCGAATAATATCGATGGAGGAGCAGGTAACGACATTTTATATGGCGGGTCGGGTAACGATGTTTTCGACTGGGATGCGACTTTGCGTGCAGGCGATGATTCGATGTATGGCGGCTCGGGTAATGATAGTTACGTGATCAGCGGTAACGACAAAATCATTGAACTAGCAGGTGAGGGAGTAGACACCATTTGGACAAGCCAGTCATTTTCACTTGCCGATCTTCTTTATGTAGAGAACTTATATTTATTCGGTACTGTTGCCGCCAACTTGACTGGCAACGTTGGTGCCAATGCCCTTAAGGGCAATTTAGCCAATAATTTAATCGAAGGCAAGACTGGCAACGACTCTATCGACGGTGGTGCTGGTGTCGATACCGCTGTATTTAGCCAAAGCTATGATAAGTACACCCTTACTTCAATCTCTTCTGGTTGGGTGATTTCCGGGCCTGACGGTAGTGACACTTTGACCGCCATGGAGTTCGCGCGGTTTTCTGATCAAACTTTAGCCTTGGCAAACTTCTTGCCAACTGGCGGTGTCACCATAGCAGGCACGGCCACCCGAGGTCAGGTGCTGACTGCAGCGAACAATCTTGCCGACTTGGACGCTATCCCATCGAGCGGGGTAGGCGCGATCAGCTATCAGTGGAGGGCCGGCGGTGTGAATATTGCGAATGCGACGAGTAGCACCCTGGCGCTGGCAGATGCACAAGTGGGCAAGGTCATCACAGTGGTGGCTAGTTACACCGATGGCCATGGAACCGTCGAGTCGGTCAGCAGCGCGGCCACAGTGGCTGTTCTCAATGTGAATGATGCGCCGACTGGAGCCGTGACGATGACGGGTACGACCACGCAAGGGCAGACGCTGACTGCTGCAAATACGTTGGCCGATGCTGACGGCCTTGGCACTATCACCTACCAGTGGCAGGCTGGTGGTGTGAATATCGCAAATGCGACGAATAGCACTCTGGTGCTGGCAGAGGCTCAGGTTGGCAAGGCGATCATGGTGGTCGCGAGTTACACCGATGGCCATGGCACTGCGGAGACGGTGAGCAGCATTGCTTCTACAGCGGTTGCCAACGTCAACGATGCCCCGACTGGCGCCGTGACGATGGCGGGTACGATCACGCAAGGGCAGACGCTGACTGTTGCGAACACCTTGGCCGATGCTGACGGCCTTGGAACTCTCAGCTATCAGTGGCGGGCCGGCGGGGTGAATATCGCGAATGCGACGAACAGCACCCTGGTGCTGGCTGAGGCGCAGGTGGGCAAGGCGATCACAGTGGTGGCGAGTTACACCGACCTACAAGGAACTGCCGAGTCTGTGACGAGCACAGCAAGCATCGCGGTGGTCAACGTCAACGACAACCCCACCGGGACGTTGACAATCACCGGCACGATCGCGCAAGGGCAGACGCTGACTGCTGCAAATACCTTGGCCGATGCAGACAGTCTTGGAACTCTCAGCTATCAGTGGCGGGCCGGCGGGGTGAATATCGCGAACGCGACGAACAGCACCCTGGTGCTGGCTGAGGCTCAGGTGGGCAAGGTAATCTCCGTTTCAGCGAGCTATACGGATGGCCATGGAACTGCCGAATCGGTGGCCAGTGCTGGCAGTATCGCGGTGGCCAACGTCAACGACGCCCCGACAGGCCTTGTCACCATCACCGGCACGGCCACCCAAGGCCAGACGCTGACTGCAGCAAACAATCTGGCCGATGCAGATGGTCTTGGCGCGATCAGTTATCAGTGGACCGCCGGCGGTGTGAATATCGCAAATGCGACGAGCAGCACCCTGGTCCTGACCGAGGCGCAGGTCGGCAAGCTGATCACAGTGGTGGCGAGTTACACCGACCTCCACGTAGCCTACGAGTCAGTCGCCAGCATGCCGACCGCATTGGTGGCCGACATCAGCATGTCATCACCCAGCGAGCTCGCAAGCCTCACCGCGGAGCAGTTGAATACGATGAGCACCGCCATCTGGGTGCGATTGAACAGCGCTCAGATCGCTGCCTTGACGACGGCCCAGTTGCCCGCGCTGACTGGCGCCCGCCTGAACGCGCTGACGACAGCGCAGTTCAAGGTACTGACAACGAACCAGGTCGCTGCGTTGACGGCCGCTCAGGTGTCCGGTCTCGAGCGCGCGGACTTTGCTGTGCTGAGTGCAAGCCAGGTCGGCGCCCTTACTCCGGCCGCGGTGGCTGCGCTGACGACGGCGCAGATCGCAGCCGTGAGCACCGCCCAACTGGTCGGTTTGAAAATCGGCCAGATCGCTGCGCTCACGGTGCCACAGCTCAAGGCGTTGACGACCAGCGGGCTGAACGCATTGACAACGGCGCAGTTCAAAGCGTTGACGCCGAGTCAGATCGCTGGGTTGACGACCGCGCAGGTGGCCGGGCTTGAGAGTGCAGACTTTGCCGTGTTGAGTGCTGCCCAAGTCGGCGCGTTCACGCCGGCCGCGGTTGCTGCCTTGACCACGGCACAAATTGCAGCAGCGAGCACGGTTCAGGTTGTCGCGTTGACGAGTGCTCAGATTGCTGCGCTTACTGCGCTACAGCTCAATGCACTATCCACGGCGCGTCTGAACGCGCTGACGACGGCACAGTTCAAGGCTTTGACGACAGCCCAGATCGCTGCGTTGACAACCGCGCAGGTCATCGCGCTCGAGAGTGCGGACTTTGCGGTGCTCAATGCAGCGCAGATCGCGGCTTTCACGCCAGCCGACGTCGCGGCACTGACCACCAAGCAGATTGGCGGCCTGACCAGCACCCAGTCGGCAGCGTTGACCTCCCCTCAAATCGCCGCACTGTCAGTAACCCAGCTCAGCGCACTGAGCAGCGCGAATTGGGTGAGCTTGAATGCGGGCCAGGTGGCAGCCATTTCAACACTGCAATTGCCGGCGTTGACCACAGCGCGAATGAACGCGTTGACAACAGCGCATTTCACGGCATTGACGACGGCGCAGATCGCAGCGTTGACGACCGCGCAGGTCGTTGCACTCGAGAGCGCGGACTTTGTGGTGTTGAGCGCCGCGCAAATTGGCGCGTTCACGACGGCTGACATGGCTGCGCTGAAGACAGCGCAGGTCGCCGCATTGAGTTCGGCTCAACTGGCCGGTTTGACCAGCGTACAAATTGCTGCCATTTCGGTCGTTCAACTCAACGCGCTGAGCAGCAAAAATTGGGTGAGCTTGAATGCTGCCCAAGTGGCAGCGCTGGCGACGGCGCAGCTGCCAGCGATGACCACAGCGCGTCTGAATGCGTTGACGACGGCACAGTTCACGGCGCTGACAGCGAATCAGATCACCGCGCTGACAACAGCGCAGGTCGTAGCTCTGGAGAGCGCAGACTTTGCGGTACTGAGCGCCGCCCAGATTGGCGCTTTCGCGACGGACGACCTGGCAGCGCTGAAGACGGCGCAGGTCGCCGCATTGAGTTCGGCTCAACTGGCCGGTTTGAGCAGCGTACAAATTACTGCCATTTCGGTCGTTCAACTCAACGCGCTGACCAGCAAGAATTGGGTGAGCTTGAACGCTGTCCAGGTTGGTGCAATGACAACGCAGCAATTGGCAGCGCTGACCACAGCGCGTCTGAATGCGCTGACAACAGCGCAGTTCACGGCGCTGACAAGCAGCCAGATCGCTGCGTTGACGACTGCGCAGGTCGCAAAGCTCGAGACTGCGGATCTCGCTGCCTTGGGCACCACGCAGATTCGCGCCTTCACGACGGCAGAGATCAAGGCACTGACGACGAAGCAGATTTCAAGCTTGAGTACCACGCAGTTGTTCGCATTGACCACCGCGCAGGTGTCAGCGTTGACAACCGCCCAGAGCAAGATCGTGAAGACCAAAACCGGCGGCTTGGTGACACCGCTGATGCTTGACCTCGACGGCAACGGTGTGCAGACCTTGGGCTTGGACGCTGGCGTGCAATTCGATGTGGCCAACCAGGGTCAAGCCGCGTCTACCGGCTGGGTCTCGCCTACCGATGGTCTGTTGGTGCTGGACCGCAACCACAACGAGGTGATCGACGATGGCGGCGAGTTGTTCGGAAGCGGCACGCTCTTGGCCGATGGAAGCCATGCGAGTGACGGTTTCGCGGCCCTGGCCACATTGGATGCCAATGGAGATGGCGTGATCGATGCTGTGGATGCGAACTTCAAGTCATTGGCGGTCTGGGTCGACGTCAACAGCGACGGACAGACGCAGGCCGGTGAGTTGAAAGCGCTTGATGCCTTGGGCATCAGCGCATTGCATCTCGCCGCCACAGAGACGCTCTCGCTGGATAACGGCAATCTGATCGGGTTGACCAGCAGCTATGACACGGCTGACGGCGCCAGCCATGAGTTGGCTGACGTGTGGCTGGCCACTGCGCCGGCGACGCTGAAGGGTCGGGTGTCGGGCTTGACGCAAGCGCTCGGGCGATTCAACGAGGATTTGAAAGAACAACCAGGGATCAGCCATCCGGTGCTGAAATTGCCGGCCAACGCGCAAGGCACGAGTTCGGCCTTGTTGCAGGAAAACC
Organism: Roseateles toxinivorans; assembly: GCA_945898095.1. Classification (GTDB taxonomy): domain Bacteria; phylum Pseudomonadota; class Gammaproteobacteria; order Burkholderiales; family Burkholderiaceae_C; genus Paucibacter_A; species Paucibacter_A toxinivorans_A. The sequence goes on from CAMDHE010000056.1 coordinate 5,931, forward strand.
AGGTGTGCAATATCGCTGAGCAGCTGTCGGCCTTCATGGTCAGGAACTCGACGCTGCCTGGTACTCCAACAGTTCTAGCTGCCGTGCCGCCGGCGGCCTCGCTCTGGCACAGCGACCCGACTGCAACGCCGGCTGGCCTCTTTGGCAAAGCCATGGATCCGCAGTCCGGACATCGGCTGGGTCGATGATCTGCCAAAGGGTCGTGGGCTTGTAGGTCATCTGCGCCGGCAAGGCCTTGTCGCCTACAAGGAGTTGAGTCGGTCGCAGTTCGGGGGCGATTCCTGAGCTGTTGAGCAGGGTTTGATTTTCCCGATTCCAAACCCCGCAATCCGCTGCGCTGCTTGGCGGGCTACGGGGTCGGTTTGTAGCCCGCATGGCTGGCCTGAAGGGCCGAATGCGGGGATCGTTCGTACCTGTCAAACCCCGCAATCCGCTGCGCTGCTTGGCGGGCTACGGAACGTGGGTTGAATGGCGCCGTTCACGCCAGTTCGGCCAAAAGCTCGGGGTGGCGACTGATCAGCTTGAGCAAGCTTTGCGCTGCCCCACTGGGGATCTTTCGACCCTGCTCCCATTCTTGCAAGGTTCGCACCGATACACCGGTTGCCCGGGCAAACTCGGATTGAGACAAGCCAGCCTGTGTACGCAAAGCCATCAATTGCCATTGCAGCCCGACCAGTACCTCCTGCTTTTGGATTGCGCCATCGGCCAAGGTTACAGTGCGGCGAACGCTACCGTCAGGCAAGGGCTCAAAACGGGTCGTCCGGGCCGACTTGCCGGCTTTGATCTCCTGCACTGCCTGGAGCAGTTCAGCGCCGATGTCACGTTTGGCGTCGCGCGCCTTGAGTTGTTTATCAGTCATCATTTGCCAAGGCCTCCTTTAGTTTTTTCAATATTGCACCGGGGATGCTGGCACGCTCGCTTTTGGCGTAAATTACCAACAGAAGAATCTGCCCCGCAGCATTACGTGTGTAGCAGCACACCCGAACTCCGCCAGACTTGCCGGCGCCTGCCCGTGTCCAGCGCAGCTTGCGCACGCCGCCCGAACCTCTGACGACATCGCCTGCATCGGGCTGTTCCATCAAGAATTTTTGAAATGCGGTGTAGTCGTCTTCGGTCAAGTAGTCGTACACCAATTTGGCGAACAGACTGGACTCGATGAACTCGTATCGCATAAAGTGAAATTATACGCTTAAAGCGTATAAAAAACTCACAGGATTCTTCTGCCAATGTTCCTGAGGGTTTGGCTGGGCAATAGCTTGGAAGGTCCAATATTTGCCTCGGCGGCCTCGAATTGTGGATTGCTGGGAGCGGATCCCTGAGTCGTCGACCAGGGTTCGACTTCCCCGAAACCAAACCCCGCAATCCGCTGCGCTGCTTGGCGGGCTACGAGCTCGGTTTGTAGCCCGCATGGCTGGCCCGAAGGGTCGAATGCGGGGATTGTTCGCGCTGGCCAAACCCCGCAATCCGCTGCGCTGCTTGTTGGGCTACGGGCCGCTGGTTGAGAGGCTCGCTGCAGTTCGTCAGCGCAACTCCCGCGTGTGCCAAACCCGCAAGATATAAACGGTTGACCCGACCAACTCGTATCGCATTTCATAGTTGCCGACAATGATGCGGCGAACTTCGCGAGGCAGGTACTGATCCAGTTGTCGCCCGCTTTGTGGTCGATCGAGAAGCTGCCTGGGCGCCACCGTCAAGGTTTGAACCGCCCGCGCTGCGGCGGTCGGGTTCACTGTGGCCAGAAAGTCATAAAGCCGGGCAATATCGGCTACGGCTTCCTTCGACCACTTCAGTTTCATTTTTGGGGTATGGGCAGGGGCTGGTCGGTCGCCAGACTCGCCGCCCAAGCCTCTACGTCCGCTTGGTCGACGACTCGACCGGCGGTGACATCTGCCATCCCCGCCAAGGTCAGGCGGTGGCGTTCTTCTTCCTCGCCCACCCATGCGGTCAGGGCCTGCTTGACGATCCAAGCGCGTGGGCGATCGAGCCGCGCGGCCAAGTCGTCAATCTTTTTGGCCAGCGGTAGCGGCACATGGGCAGTCAGCACTTTCGTATCCATCGCCGGTCTCCATTTCAATCAAATCCAATCTTAGTGATTTAATTTGATACAGGCAATGAGGCATACGCTTTCGGCGTACGCCTGAGCCGACGACTACCCGTCCAAACCTGGCAATCCGCTGCGCTGCTTGTCGGGCTACAGGATCGGTTTGTAGCCCGCATGGCTGGCCCGAAGGGTCGAATGCGGGGATTGTTCGCGCTGGCCAAACCCCGCAATCCGCTGCGCTGCTTGTCGGGCTACGGGGGGCGAAAGTTCAATCGGGACTTCGGGACTCAGCCCGCGATCGAGAAATGTTCGACCTTGGGCGGCTCGGCGAAGAAGGGTCCGACGATGGCGCGCCATTCGGGGAACAAGGGCCCGCCGCGGAAATGTTCGGTATGGTCTTCCAGGGTCGCCCATTCGATCTGCAGCAGATAGCGCTCGGGCGATTCGATGCCATGCAGAACCTTGGCCTGGCCGAAACCCTGCGCTTGCGAGATCACCGACTTGATGCCATGGGCGATGGCGATTTCGAATGCGGCTTGCTGGCCGGGATGGATGCGAATGTCGGCGACTTCAAGAATCATGGCGGGCTCGAATTGGTGGAGTGAGTCGGGATGCTAACGCCTGCCCGGGTCGGCATTGCTGGCAGGTAAAGAGGGGGAACCCGCGCGGGGCGAATAAAATGCTGCCAATATTTGCTGAGGCCGCAACCCATGGACATGAATCAAGTGGAAACCATCGAGTCGATGCGAGTCGATGCAGTACGCTCGCGCCGCCTGAATGGAACGGTGGCGATCAGCGTTGCCCTGCTGGCCACCTTCCTGGCGATCTGCAAGGTGAAGGACGAAAACATCGTCCAGGCGATGCAGCAAGCGCAGGCCGACAAACTCGACCATTGGGCCTATTACCAGGCGCGCAATATCCGCCAGGACCTGGCCGAATCGACCCTGCTGCAATTGCAGTTGCTCCGCACCCGCCCCGGCATGGGATCCACCGCCGACATCGACCCGCTGATCCAACGCCAGAAGGACCAAGTGCTCAACCAGCAGACCAAGAAGGCCGAGCTGAAAAAACAGGCCGAAGCTGATCAGGTCCGCTATGACGCTTTGAATTTCCGCGATGACCAGTTTGATCTGGCCGAGGCGCTGCTGGCGGTCACCCTGGCGCTGCTGGCGGTGACTGCGCTGACCCAGTTATGGTGGCTTTATTGGTTGACACTGCTACCGACTTTGGGTGGCGTGATGATGGGGCTGTCAGGGTTGCTCGGCTGGGGCTTCCATCCCGAAGTCTTGGTGCGGCTGCTGTCATGAGCAGCAGGCAGTTTTTTAATTGATGATGTCCGAGGACTTGGCAGTGAGTGAAACGAAAAAATGGCTGATCGAGTCAGCCAGCCCGGCGCTGGTCGGTGTCGTCGGTGCCGGCATCATGGGCGCTGGCATCGCGCAGGTCGCGGCCCAGGCCGGACACCAGGTCTTGCTGGCCGATATGCGCGAAGGTGCAGCGGCCTCGGCGGTGGTGCAGATCGGCAAGGCGCTCGACATACTGGTGAGCAAGGGCCGCATGGCGGCTCCTGATCGCGATGCGCTGCTCGCCCGCATCGTGCCGGTCGGTGCGACGGTCGAGCTGAAGGATGCTGCGCTGGTGATCGAGGTGATCGTCGAAAAGCTCGAGCCCAAGCAGCAGTTGCTGCGCGAGCTCGACGCCTTGCTGGCCGAAGGTGCGATCATCGCGACCAATACCTCGTCGATCAGCGTCACGGCGCTGGCCAATGGCATGAGCAATCCGCAGCGCCTGGTCGGCATGCATTTCTTCAATCCGGTGCCGGTGATGAAACTGGTTGAGGTGGTATCGGGTGCCGAGACCGATGCGGGCGTGGCGCAATTGATTTTTGATTTGGGGCGGCGCTGGGGCAAGACGCCGGTGCATGCGCGCTCGACGCCGGGTTTCATCGTCAACCGGATCGCAAGACCTTATTACGCCGAGGCGCTGGCGTTGCTGCAGGAGCAAGCGGGCGAGCCCTTGCAGATCGACCGTGCTTTGCGCGGCGCAGGTTTTCGCATGGGGCCTTGCGAACTGATGGATCTGATCGGCCATGACACCAATTACCTGGTCACCCAGTCGGTGTTCGATGCCAATTACGGCGACAAACGCTTTCAGCCCTCGCAGGTGCAAAAGGCCCTGGTCGATGGCGGCAGGCTGGGCCGCAAGGTCGGCAAGGGCTTTTACACCGGCTTGCCCGCCGCATCAGCGAAGGTTGAAGCGACGGCGGCGGTCCTGGCGCCGCTCAGCGTGGCCGGTTGCAGCCCGATGGCTTTGCGTCTGGCCGGATTTTTGCAGCACAAAGGCCTGCCCTTCATCCATGCCGAATCGGCCGAATGGGAAGGACTGGGCATCGGCAATATGCAGGTGCATTTGAGCCGTGGCAGGAGCGCCGCGCAACTTGCTTCGATGCTGAATCACCCTGAACTGGCGGTGATGGATTGGCCCTTGGCGCCTGAGCATGCCGATGGCTTGGCGCTCGCTTTTGCCCCCAAGGCCAGCGCTCAGGCGCGAAAGCAGGTGGACGATGTCTGGCATGCGCTCGGCTGGGAGCCATTGTTGTTGCGCGATGTCCCCGGCCTGGCCGTGGCGCGCACGGTGGCGATGCTGATCAACGAGGGCTGTGACGCGGTCTGGCAGGGCGTATGCGATGCCGATGCTGCCGACCTGGGCGTGAAGCTGGGGCTCAACTATCCGGCCGGTCCATTCGAATGGCTCGAGTTGGTCGGTGCCGAGCCGGTGGTGGCGCTGCTCGACGGAATGTTTGCGGCTTATCGCAGCGAGCGTTACCGCGTCAGTCCCTTGCTGCAGCAGCGGCGCTGGGCGGCCTGATCTGGTTGGTGAATGGGTTCGATAGCGCCTCAGTGGAGAAAACAGCATTGATTTACAAGTTCAAATCCAAGGCCGGTGGTGACGTCATCATGCTCGGCCCGCAAGGCGATCAAATCCTGAACTTGATCGGGCGCGAAGCGGCGCCGCAAGGCATTCTTTCGGCCGATCAATTGCCTGCGGCGATCGATTCACTCGAACTTGCGGTGGCCCGGGACGAGGCGGCATTTGCCCAGGCGCAGGCCGACGCGCAAGCACAAGGGGATCCGCTGCCGCGCCGTCAAGGCATCAGTCTGCGTCAGCGTGCTTGGCCACTGCTCGACTTGATGCGCCGCAGCCAGGCCGAGCGGCGCGACCTGACCTGGGGCGTCTGAGCTATGCCACTCGACAGCAGCACCAGGATCCTGGCGATCAGGCATGGCGAAACCGCCTGGAACCGCGACACCCGCATCCAGGGCCATCTGGATATTCCCTTGAATGAGTCCGGCCTGGCGCAAGCAAGCCGACTGACCGAAGCCCTGCAATCAGACGCGCTGGACGCCGTCTATTGCAGCGACCTGGCGCGCGCAAGGCAGACGGCCCAGGGGCTCGCCGCCGGCGCTGGCCTGCCCTTGCATGAGGAGGCTGGTCTGCGCGAGCGCTCTTTCGGTATTTTCGAAGGCATGACCTGGCAGGAAATCGCCTTGCGCTGGCCCGAACAAAGCTTGCGCTGGCGCCAGCGCGATGCCGAATTCGGTGCCGAAGGCGGGGAGACTCTGGCCGCTTTCTACGCCCGCTGCATTGGCACCATCGAGCGCATCGCCAATGCGCACAAGGGCCAGACGGTGGTGATCGTCGCCCATGGCGGCGTGATGGATTGCCTCTACCGTGCTGCGACCCGGCTGGCGCTCGATGCACCGCGCAGCTGGACCTTGGGCAATGCGGCGATCAACCGCTTGCTCTATTCGCCCGAAGGATTCAGCCTGATCGGCTGGAACGATGACGCCCATCTGCAAGGCCTCAGCCTCGACGAGATCGAGTCCGCCTAGAACTCATTCGTCGAACAGCTGGGCCATCGCCTTGGGTGGCGTCACGCCCAGATGGACAAAGGCCGCTAAGGTGGCAATGCGGCCACGCGGCGTGCGCTGCAGGAAACCCTGCTGGATCAGATAGGGCTCGATCACATCCTCGATCGTGCCGCTTTCCTCGCCGATTGCGGCGGCCACATTGTCCAGACCGACCGGCCCGCCATCGAAGCGGTGGATGATCGCCTCGAGCAGCTTGCGGTCCATCAGGTCGAAACCGAGCGGGTCGACGTCGAGCATCGCCAAGGCCAGGTTGGCAGTTGACTTGCCGATATGGCCGTCACCCTTCACATCGGCATAGTCGCGAACGCGGCGCAGCAGGCGATTGGCAATGCGCGGCGTGCCCCGCGAGCGGCGCGCGATCTCCAGCGCACCCTCGACATCCATCGAGGTGTTCAGCAAACCTGCCGAGCGGGTGACGATGCGTTGCAGCTCGGCCGGCGTGTAGAACTCGAGCCTGGCGACGATGCCGAAGCGGTCGCGCAGCGGATTGGTCAGCATGCCGGCGCGGGTGGTGGCGCCGACCAGGGTGAACGGTTGCAGGTCGAGCTTGATCGAGCGCGCGGCCGGACCTTCGCCGATCATGATGTCGATCTGGTAATCCTCCAGCGCCGGGTAGAGGATTTCTTCGACGATCGGCGACAGGCGGTGAATCTCGTCGATGAACAGCACGTCGTTCTTTTCGAGGTTGGTCAGGATGGCGGCGAGATCTTTGGGTTTTTCCAGCACCGGCCCCGAGGTCTGGCGCAGGTTGACACCAAGCTCGGCGGCGATGATGTGCGACAGCGTCGTCTTGCCCAGCCCCGGCGGGCCGAACAGCAGCACATGATCGAGCGCCTCATCGCGTTTGCGTGCGGCGCTGATGAAGATTTCCAGTTGCTCGCGCGCCTTGGTCTGGCCCACATAGTCGTCGAGCAGCTTGGGCCGCAAGGCGCGCTCGATCGCCTCTTCGCGCGGCGATGCCGGCGCAGCGCTGAGCACCCTGGCCGGGGCGCTGGCGAAATCGTCGGTTTGTATGCTCATGCCGGATTGTCTCAGCGCGACAGCGACTTCAAGGCCAGCTTGATGCCGTCACTGACGCCGACTGCTGCGGGCAGCGCTTTCAAGGCCGTTGCCGCTTCTTTTTCGCTGTAGCCCAGCGCGATCAGCGCTTGCAGGATGTCAGCCTGATTGCCCTGGTCAAAGCTGACCGGCAGCGCCAGCTCGGTGCCGAGCTTGCCCTTGAGTTCCAGCAGCAGCCTTTCGGCGGTTTTCTTGCCAACACCGGGTACCTTGATCAAACGCCCGGTATCCTGCCGCACGACCGCCTGCGCCAGCTCGGCCACCGACAAGCCTGACAACAGCGACAAGGCCATGCGCGGACCGACGCCGCTGATCTTGATCAGCTGCTTGAAGGTGCTGCGCTCTTCGGCGCTGAGAAAGCCGAACAGGATCTGCGCATCCTCGCGGACGACAAAATGCGTCAGCAGGCTGACCCGTTCGCCCAGGGCGGGCAGGTTGTAAAAAGTACTCATCGGCACGTCGACTTCATAGCCGACGCCTTGCACATCGATGAGAACCTGCGGTGGCGATTTTTCCGCGATGACGCCTGTGAGTCTGCCTATCATCGACCGATTATCAGCGCGCTGAAGCCAGGACGCTCATTCAGCGCTTTTCGATCTGGCGGGCACGGCGGTTTCGAACTGTCCATGCCGCCGACACCATTGACCTGAAGGCGATAGTCCCTGCCGGTGCGCCGGTTATCGATCCACGCGAGTTGTCGATCGCCGCGCAAAACCTCGACGGCAAGGTCTACGTGAGGGTGGTCGAGTTCATGCAGTTGTTCGGGAAACCGGTCAGCGTTGAGTGAACTGACGCGGGCGAATTGTCAGCCGCCTCAGTTCCTGCCGAACAGTCCCAGACGCTGTGCTTCGAGCGCAACTTCGGCCCGCGAAGAGACGTTCAACTTGCGGTAGATCTGCTTGACGTAATCGGCAATGGTGTGGCGCGACAGGCCGAGCTGAACGCCGATTTCGGGCAGCGTGTAACCCTTGGCGACGCGCAGCAGGACTTCGGTTTCGCGTTCGGTCAGTGAGACCTCGGGTAGCAGGTTGGCGGGTGGGCGGCGCTGGGTTGCGAAATAGGCGATCACCTTGCGCGCGATCGACGGCGAGAGCGGCGGCTCGCCCTGGCTCATACGCTGCAATTGCGCGATCAGCAACTCGCGTGACTGCTCTTTCAGCAGGTAGCCGAAAGCACCCGCTTGCAGGGCCGGGAACAGATGCTCGTCGTCGTCGTGGATGGTGACGATGACCGATTGCACCTCGGGTTGACGCTCGCGCAGTGCCCTGACGACATCGACGCCCGATCCATCGGGCAGGCCCAGATCGAGCAAGGCCAGGGTGAAGCGCTGGTTGTTCAATTGGCCCAAGGCATCTTTCACTCTTGAGCATTCAGTGATGACCGAATTTGGGAACACTTGCAGGACCAGCGCCTTCAGCCAGGCGCGAATTTCAGGGATGTCTTCGAGCAGCAGGATATGGTTCATCGATAAGCCTTTATTTGGTTTTTGAACCTTCGAGCCTGGCTGGCGAGATGCTGTTTCAGGAGAGGGAGCGCTGCCATGTTATGGCCGGCAATGCCGGTTTGGTGTGCGAAAAAGACCTCGACAGCATCATTCAGAGCGGTATCGTGAGACGTATCACGGTTCCCCAACCCGGACCCGATTCGACCAGGCATTGGCCATGCATTTGCCGAGCGCGTGACTTCATGCTGGCCATGCCATGGCCACGGTCCAGGCGGCCATCGAGCTCGGCAGGAATGCCCTGGCCATCGTCCTGGATCACGACCAAAAAATCACCGTCCTGCATATTCGAGGAGACCGTGCAACGGCTGGCACCGCTGTGCTTGATGATGTTGCTGATGGCCTCGCGAAAAATACGGGTGGTCTGCACATAAGTGCGGGCCGGCAGCGTGTAGACGATGTCCTCGGGGAGTGACTTCCACTCGGTCGAGATATTGGCCTGTCGGAGCCTGGCGACGACCTCGGCGCGCCAGTCACCCAGAGCGTCGAGCAGCTGTACCGGTCGACCGGTGAGGCCGCGCACCGACAAGCGCATTTCCTCCAGGGCTTCGCGTGCCAGGGTCGAGATGCGGTCCGACTCGCTGGTGTGCACGATGGTCAGCAACTTGGCACCCAGGTCATCGTGCAGATCAGCGGCAATGCGCTTGCGTTCGCGCTCGGTCACCTGAACCAACTTCTGCTCGACCATGGTGTTGAAGTTGCGTTCGACTTCGGTCACCTTGGCATGCATGCGTTGTTCGAGCTGATCGCGGTGGCGTTCGCCATCCTGTCGCGAGCGCAGATTGCCGCTACTGATCTGCAGGCCCAGGACCAGCAACAGTACTGCAAAGCCAAGCTCAAACCACGGGCTCAGCTTGGTTGCAGGCAGCATTTGGCTGGCCAGCATTGCTGTTGCGGCCAGGCCCAGCAGCAGGCTCAACAAAGTGAAATGGCCGCCCACCTGGTCCGCAAACGCTGCATGGGGCGAAGGCTTGCGTGACTGCCAGTTGAGGTAGCCATAGCAGGCAAGCGTCACCAGCATTTCCAGCGTCAACAACCCGGGCCAAAGCGCCGCAGGCAGCGGCGAGCTGGCGAGTTCGCTCATAGGCATCAGTACCAGTTGCAGCAGCAAGATCGGCCCCAGCCAGCGCCTTGACCAAGCGACCTGGTGCAGCAGGAATTTCACGCCGCAAAGAAGCAGAAGGGCCAAGGCGAGGGACTTCATGGCGCTGGCTTGACCGTTCGCACTCAGGTGCAATATTTGCCAGCTGAGCATCATGCCGATCAGGTAATGCATCAGCCTAGCACCCGGATGCAAACGCGCCAGCAGGCTCAAGGTGATGATCATCAGGGTCAGCATCGCGGCCAGCCAGGCAGGTGCTGCTTGTACGAATTGCTGGATCCAGTCGACGCCCTCTCCGAAGCTGGCGTTGTTGGTGGCTTCGGCCTGCGCTGTCAGATGCAGCGTAGCGGCGGCAATCTGGATCAAGTGTTGCCGTTTTTGCGCGACCGCGCTGATGAATTTTCTTGACGGCTTTTGCATGTTGACCTGATTGTGCAAGCCGAAACAGGCTTGTGGGACCGATCCTGCGGCGGGCGACAATAATGCCTCTTCACGCTTCAGGAAACGCCAACGTAATGCTCACTTTGTCGCTGCAATTCGCCGACCCGCGTCATCGAGCGCTGCTGCCTCGCCACAAAGTCAGGCGCTGGTTGCGCGCAGCCCTTGAGTCGGGGGCGGTAATCACCGTGCGCATCGTCGACGCCGATGAAGGCCGGCAACTGAACCATCAATTCCGCGCCAAGGACTATGCGACCAATGTGCTGACTTTCGACTACAGCCATGAGCCGGTGGTGGTCGCCGACCTGGTAATTTGCGCCGAGGTGGTCGAGCGCGAGGCAGCAGCGGCCGGGATCGACATCGCTGCGCATTACGCCCATCTGCTGGTGCATGGCGCCTTGCATGCGCAAGGCTATGACCATGAAGTGGACGACGAGGCTGCCTGCATGGAGGCGCGCGAAACCGAGCTCTTGCTGGCGCTGGGCTTTGCCGACCCCTATGCAGGAGAAGCAGCCGCAGCGCCGGGCCGACAGTAAACAGTCAGCCCCGTTTCAGCAGTCGGGCCGCTTCAAGCGCGAAATAGGTCAACACGCCATTGGCGCCGGCGCGCTTGAAGGCGAGCAGCGATTCCATCATCACCGCGTCATGGTCAAGCCAGCCATTGGCCGCTGCGGCTTTGAGCATCGCGTATTCGCCGCTGACCTGGTAGGCGAAGGTCGGTACATGGAATTCATCCCTGACTCGCCGCACGATGTCCAGATAAGGCATGCCGGGCTTGACCATCACCATGTCAGCGCCTTCGGCCAGGTCGAGCGCGACTTCGCGCAAGGCTTCGTCGCTGTTGCCCGGGTCCATCTGGTACGTCTTCTTGTCGGCGCTGCCCAGATTGCCCTTTGATCCGACTGCATCGCGAAACGGGCCGTAGAAGGCGCTGGCGTACTTGGCGCTGTAAGCCATGATGCGGGTGTGGATCAGACCGTTGGCTTCCAGTGCTTGGCGGATCGCGCCGATGCGCCCGTCCATCATGTCGCTGGGCGCGACGATGTCGACGCCGGCCTGGGCCTGCACCAGCGCCTGCCGGGTCAGCAACTCGACCGTGCGGTCATTGATGATGTAGCCGCTGTCGTCCAGCACACCATCCTGGCCATGGCTGGTGAACGGGTCGAGCGCGACATCGGTCAGGATGCCCAGACCCGGGAATTGCTGTTTCAATGTCCGCACCACGCGCGGCACCAGACCGTCCGGGTTGGTGGCCTCGATGCCATCGGGCGTCTTCAATGAGGCGTCGATGACCGGGAACAGGGCCAGCACCGGAATCCCCATTGCCACGCATTCCTCGGCAACGAGCAGCAGCCGATCCAGGCTCAAGCGCGAGACGCCCGGCATCGACAACACCGGCTCGACCCGGTCGACCCCTTCATGTACGAAGACCGGCAGGATCAGGTCGCTGCTGCTCAAGCCATGCTCGCGCACCAGGGCACGGGTAAAGGCATCGCGGCGCAGACGCCTTGGACGGCTGGCTGGAAAGGGGGCGGGGAGTTGGGTGTTGCCGGACATGCATTGCTCCAATCAGGGGGCCAGCGCTGGCGCGCTGAAGCGATCGCAGCATGATAGCCCTCGACGCGCAAAGCCTATGGCGGCATCGGTCGCGCCGGGCCGCATAATCCAGCCATGCTCTGGCTCAAATCCTTTCATATCATTTTCGTGGCGAGTTGGTTCGCTGGGCTCTTCTACATGCCGCGTATTTTTGTCAACCTGGCGATGGTGCCGGCTGACAGCCATGCCGAGCGCGAGCGACTGCTCTTGATGGCGCACAAGCTGTACCGGTTCATGAATCTGCTGATGATCCCGGCGCTGGGATTTGGCGTCTGGGTCTGGAGCGAAAACTTCGCGGGTTTCAACCAGCCATGGATGCATGCCAAGCTGCTGTTGGTGGTGGGCGCGGTCGGCTACCACCATGTCTGCAGGAGCATTCTGCGCAGCTTCGATCAGGCCGCCAACCGGCGCAGCCACCGCTGGTTCCGGGTTTTCAACGAGATCTCGGTGCTTCTGTTCGCGGCCATCGTGATCCTGGTGGTCGTCAAGCCGTTCTGAGATCCAGGGCATGGTGCGACGCCAAAGTTCCGCCACCTGGTTGTTGCTGGCTTATCTCGCGCTGGTTGTCTATGCCAGCCTGTACCCGTTCTGGCCCTGGAGCTGGCCGCCCGGACTGACGCTGAACGCGGTCATAGGCCTGGCTTGGCCGAGATATTTCGGCAGTTTCGACCAGCAAGTCAACCTGCTCGGCTACCTGCCGCTGGGCTTGCTGGGTTTTGCCGCAGCGCTGCGCAGCGGTTTCGATCTGCGTGCGGCCTTGTTGTTCGGGATGCTGCCTTGGCCGGCGCTGTCCTTCCTGACGGAAACCCTTCAATATTTTCTGCCGGGACGGGTGCCTTCCTTGTCTGACTGGTTGCTCAATTCCGCCGGCGCGGTGGTCGGAGCGCTGCTCGGCTTGTTGCTGCACCTGCTCGGCTGGTTGCGGCGCTGGCCCGATGTGCGCGAATACTGGTTCGAGCCGAACAGTGCCGGCGCCCTGGCGTTGCTGGCGCTGTGGCCGGTCGGGCTCTTGTTTCCAACTCCGGTGACGCTGGGTCTTGGGCAATGGCTGCCGCATCTACAGTTGCTCGCGTTTGATGCCTTGGAGGGCACGCCCTGGGCTTTGCAATGGCTGGACGAGCCGGAGGCCTCGGCGCGCGTCCTGTCGCCAGGCCTGGAGGCGATCACGATCGCGCTCGGCTTGCTCGGACCGGTGCTGCTGGCGCTGTCGGTGGCGAGGCCGGGAATGCGCCGCATGGGCCTGTTCCTGGCGGTGTTGATCCTCGGCTTGCTGGTGACCGCGCTGTCGACGGCCTTGAACTTCGGGCCCTCAAATGCCTGGACCTGGATCACCTTGGCGACCTTGCCAGGCCTGCTGCTGGGAGGCTTGCTGGCCATCGTGGCGACATTCTTGCCGAGGCGTGTCTGTGCCGCGCTGGGTTTGGTGGTGCTGAGTGCCTTGATCGCCATGGTCAGCGGCGCGCCGGATGATCCTTACCTGGCGCAAAGCCTGCAAGCCTGGGAACAGGGCCGCTTCATCAACCTTTACGGCTTGGCGCAATGGATCGGCTGGATCTGGCCCTTTGCTGCCTTGGGCTGCTTGCTGAGCTTGATCGCGCGTCGCCAGCTTTGACCCTTGCCTACAATGGCGGCCATGAGTTACTACCAGCGCCATATTTTCTTCTGCCTCAACAACCGCGAGAGCGGTGAAAACAGTTGCGCCCAGCATGGCGCGCAGCAGGGCTTCAATCACTGCAAGGCCAGAATCCGCGGGCTCGATATGGCCAGCGTGGTTCGTGTCAACAAGGCCGGTTGCCTTGATCGCTGCGCCGGAGGCCCGGTGGCAGTGGTTTATCCAGATGCGGTCTGGTACACCTTTGTGGACGAGAGTGACATCGACGAGATCGTCGACAAGCACCTGGTGCATGGGCAAGTGGTCGAGCGGCTGCTGCTGCCCGATAACGTCGGTCGTTGAGGGATCGCTCGTGAACTCGCAAACCGAAAAACGCCTGATTGCCGGGCCTGCAGGCATGATCGAATGCGCGCTCGATGTGCCAGCCCACCGTGACGCACGTGGCCTGGCGCTGATCTGCCATCCCAATCCGACGCAGGGCGGCACGATGGACAACAAGGTGGTGCAAACGCTGGCGCGCACCCTGGTTCAGTTGGGCTACCGGGCTTTGCGCTTCAACTTTCGCGGCATTGGCAAGTCCGAAGGATGCTGGGATGAAGGGCGCGGCGAGGTGGACGATGCGCTGGCCGTACTGACGGCCTGTCGCACCGAAGCAGAACCGCTGGTGCTGGCCGGATTTTCATTTGGCGCCTACGTTGCTTCACGGGCGGCCCAGGCTCTGCCGGAATTGCTCAAGGCCGAGCGACTGCTGCTGGTCGGGCCGGCGACGAGCCGCTTTGACACCGCACAGGTTCCCGCCGATACCCTGGTGATCCATGGCGAGGCCGATGATGTCGTGCCCTTGGCGGCGGTGCTTGATTGGGCCAGGCCGCAGTCTTTGCCGATCACTGTCGTTCCCGGCGTCGGACATTTTTTCCATGGGCAGTTGCCGCTGTTGAAGAATATCGTCCTCCGCAACTGGCAAGCTTGAGCCAACCTCCCCTGAGAACTAGAAGATGAAACGACTGCTTTCTTTCGCGCTGGCCGGTTTACTGGCAATTTCTGCGCAGGCCCAGGCGCCGCAATCCCCCGAGATCGCCGCGCGCAGCTATCTGTTGCTCGACATGACGGCAAACCGCGTGCTGACCGAGCGCGATGCCGATACGCCGAATGACCCGGCCTCATTGACCAAGCTGATGACGGCTTATGTGGTCTTCGGTGCCTTGCGCGACAAACGCTTGAGTCTCGAACAAACCTTGCCTGTTTCCAAGCGAGCCTGGGACGAGCGCAAGGGTGACCCTTCGTTGATGTTCATCGACACGCTGATGACGCCCAAGGTCGACGAGTTGTTGCACGGCATGATCATCCAGTCGGGCAACGATGCGTCGGTGGCTCTGGCCGAGGGCGTGGCCGGCACAGTGGAGCAATTCGTTGCGATGATGAATCGGCAGGCGCGCGCCTGGGCCCTGACCAACACCGAGTTCAAGAACGTGACCGGCATGACCGAAACCGGTCACAAGAGCAGCGCGCGTGACCTGTCGGTAATTGCCGCCAATCTGATCCGCGATTTCCCCGAGTACTACGCTTATTACTCGCAGCGCGAGTTCACTTACAACAAGATCCGCCAACATAACCGCAATCTGTTGCTGACTCGCGATGCTTCAGTCGACGGCATGAAGACCGGCTATACCTCGGCTGCCGGATATTGCCTGATTGCCAGCAGCCAGCGCGATTATCCGAACGGCAAGCGCCGCCTGCTGAGCATCGTGATGGGCGCAGCCTCCAAGGAAGCCCGTGCCAGCGAGAGCCAGAAATTGCTGAACTGGGGCTACTCGGCCTTCGATGCGGTGCGCTTGTTCGAGAAGGCTCAAGCGATCAGCACGGTGCCGGTTTGGAAGGGCGTTTTGCCCGAAGCCAAACTCGGAGCAAGTGGTGCGGTCTATGTTGCCGTGCCGCGTGGCGAAGGTGCCAAGTTGCAGACCAAGATCGAACGCAGCGACCCGCTGGTCGCGCCCTTGACCAAGGGTCAGCGCGTCGGCGTGATCAAGGTCAGCACAACCGCGGGCGTTGCCGTGGCCGAGGTGCCGCTGGTGGTGCTGGAAGAAGTGCCCTTGGCCGGAATTTTTGGCCGCGCCTGGGACGCCGTACGCTTGTGGATCAAGTAATCAAGTCTCGAGCTGAAGTAAGCTCAGCCTGCCAAACGACGAGGACATGCGCATGAACGACCTGCCCGATCTGCCCAGCTATTTGAACGGTGAGTACCAGCCATTGGCTGAAGCCAAGATTTCAGTGATGGACCGTGGTTTCATCTTTGGAGATGGCGTTTACGAGGTGCTGCCGGTCTATGGCCGCAGGATCTTCCGCTTCGAAAGCCATATGGACCGGCTCGAGCGCAACTTGGCGAAGTTGCGCATCGAAGCGCCGTTGCTGCGGGCGCAATGGCTGGAGATCGCGCGGCGACTGGTGGCAGAAGTCGATGCCGATGAGCAGGCGGTTTATTTGCAGGTGACACGCGGCGTGGCGCCGCGTAATCACGTCATGCCCAAGGATATCGAGCCGACGCTGTTCGCCTATAGCGCGCCGCTGAAACCGGTGCCTGCGCAGGAACGGCATCAAGGCGTGGCCTGTATCACCGCACGCGATTTCCGTTGGGAACGTGGCGACATCAAGAGCACCTCGCTGCTTGGCAATGTGCTGGCAAGGCAGATTTCGGCCGACCAGGACGCGACCGAGACGATCCTGCTGCGCGATGGTTTTTTGACCGAAGCTTCGGCCTCCAATGTCTGGATCGTCAAGGAGGGCGCCTTGCTGGGGCCGCCCAAGAGCGACCAGGTGCTCGAAGGCATTCGCGTCGAGTTGCTGCGTGAGCTCTGCGACGAAGTCGGCATCGGCTTCAACCTGCGACCTATTTCAGAGGCCGAGCTTTTTGCCGCCGATGAAGTCATCCTCAGCTCGGCCACCAAGGAGGTGCTGGCGGTGACCACGCTCGATCACGGTCCGGTCGGACATGGTGCCCTGCACGGCAAGCCAGGCCCGGTCTATGCGCGGCTCTACGAGGCTTACCAACGCGCCAAGTTGACGCAGTCGATCTGATCCATGCCGCCCTCGATGCAGATGCCGCCGGATATTCCCCCCAGCCCGTCGCTGGTTGAATATCCGTCGCGCTTTCCGATCAAGGTGATGGGCGCCCATGTCCCCGGCTTTCTCGAAGCAATCGTGCAGGTGGCGCAGCGCTTTGACCCTGAGTTCGATGCCGCCAGCGTCGAGCAGCGCCCCAGCAAGGCCGGCAACTATCTGGGCCTGACGATCACGATCACCGCGACCAGTCGCGAACAGCTTGACGCGATTTATCGTGAACTGACTTCACACCCCTCGGTCAAACTGGTGCTCTGAGCGGTGCCGATGATTCTGAAGAATCTGGGTCAGGTCGACTATGCGCAGACCTTTGCGGCGATGCGCGACTTCACCGACCAGCGCGGCCCGGAAACGCCAGACGAACTCTGGATCTGCGAGCATCCTCCGACCTATACACAGGGCTTGGCGGGTAAAGCCGGGCATCTGTTGAATCCGGCCGGCATACCGGTGGTGCAGTCGAACCGGGGCGGGCAGGTGACTTATCACGGGCCTGGCCAGGTGGTGGCCTATCCCTTGATCGACCTGCGGCGAGCAGGTTATTTCGTGCGCGAATATGTCTATCGCCTGGAGAGTGCGGTGATTCAGACGCTGGCTGACTTCGGCATTACCGGACACCGGGTTGGCGGCGCGCCGGGCATTTATGTGCGGCTTGAAGATCCCCAATCCCATGCCGCGCTGACCGGCCCGGTCGATGCCCGCGATCCTTTTCACGGCCTGGGCAAGATCGCTGCGTTGGGTATCAAGGTCAGTCGTCAATGCGCTTATCACGGCGTGGCCCTCAACGTGGCGATGGATCTGCAGCCCTTTGCCGGCATCAATCCTTGTGGTTACGCAGGGCTTGCGACGGTCGACCTCGCTACACTTGGTGTCCAATCAGACTGGCCGACAGTGGCCCGGCGATTCGGCGAACGCCTTTGTGCGCAGCTGGAGCGTTGACAGCGAGGCTGCCATGGCAACCGAAAATATCACTTTTGAAGCAAAGACTGGCGAGGCCTATGACGCCAGCGCCAAGCAAAAATCCCAGGCCAAGACGGCACGCATCCCGATCAAGATCGTGCCGGCAGAAATGCTGAAAAAGCCCGACTGGATCCGCGTCAAAGCGGGTTCACCGTCGACCCGTTTTTATGAAATCAAGCAGATTTTGCGCGAGCAAAAGCTGCACACGGTGTGCGAGGAAGCGTCCTGCCCGAACATTGGCGAATGCTTCGGCAAGGGCACGGCTACCTTCATGATCATGGGTGACAAGTGCACCAGGCGCTGCCCGTTTTGCGATGTCGGCCATGGCCGGCCAGACCCGTTGGACGCTGACGAGCCGCTCAAGCTGGCGCAGACGATCGCGGCATTGAAGCTCAAATATGTCGTGATTACCAGCGTCGACCGCGACGATCTGCGCGATGGCGGAGCCGGGCATTTCGTGTCCTGTATCCAGCGCGTCCGCGCACTCAGCCCGACCACGCAGATCGAGATCCTGACCCCCGATTTCCGCGGTCGTGCCGACCGGGCCCTGGATATTCTGTGCGCCGCACCGCCGGATGTGATGAACCACAACCTGGAAACCGCGCCGCGCCTCTACAAGGAAGCGCGGCCCGGTTCTGACTACCAGTTCAGCCTCGATCTGCTCAAGCGGTTCAAGGCGCTGGTGCCGGGCGTGCCGACGAAGAGCGGCATCATGGTCGGTCTGGGCGAGACCGACGAGGAAATTCTCCAGGTGATGCGCGATCTGCGTGAGCATGGTGTCAATATGCTGACCGTCGGCCAGTATCTGGCGCCGTCAGGCCATCATCTGCCGGTGCGCCGCTATATGCACCCCGATACCTTCAAGATGATCGAAGCCGAGGCCTACAAGATGGGTTTCAGCCATGCCGCTGTCGGCCCGATGGTGCGCTCGAGCTATCACGCCGACGCGCAGGCAGCCCATGCTGGTGTCGCTACGCCGAACTGAAGCTATGCGATCAGCTTTGGGTCAGCAGCGACTCAACGACTGATTCCAGGGCGGCGAAGTCGGGTACACCGAGATAGCGTTGAACGATTTCTCCATGCTTGTTGATCAACATCGTCGTCGGTGTCAGCCGCACATCGCCGAAGCGCTTGGCAATCATGCCGCTGCTGTCAATGGCAACGCCGAATGGCAGCTTGCGGCGGGTGGCAAATTCTGCAACCAGGGCTGGTGGGTCGTAGCTCATGGACACCGCCAGGATGTCAAAGCCACGGTGCTTGAATTTTTCATGCAGGGTGATCAGCTGCGGCATTTCATGCACGCAGGCGGTGCAACTGGTGGCCCAGAAGTTCACCAGCATGACCTTGCCAGCCCATTGACTGCTGTCGGCGCTGGCCCCATTCAGCAGTACATAGTCGACCGCAGGGGCTTTTTCGCGCAGGCTGGCCTGCTGCTGGAACAACAGAACCGCGGCCGCCGACAAGGCAAGCAGCAGCGCAAGGGCAATTCTTCGAATCGGTAAGCGAGTCTTCATGCCCGCGAGTTTACGGGCTTGGCGTTTGGCAGAGGTGCTGCCGTCAATGGCCCTGGGTCAAGGCCCGCATCAGTTGCTTGGGCAAGTCGCTGCCGAGATGTTTGCGTTCGATGCTGGTGACCCCGGTATTGCAGCGGTCCTGCGCTGCCAGGTCGAATAGTTCGATGAAACAGAATTCCGGCACATCGCGCAGCAGTTCAGCATGCAGTCGCTCGAAGGCCTTGCTGCGCTGCCGGCTTTCGAAAACGATCGCATGGGGTAATCCTTCCAGGCAAAACTGTTTCGCTTCAGCCATGCAGGGCACGATGTCGATGATCATTCCCATGGGCTGGATGGCTGCCTGGATCTGACTGACCAGACTGATGTCCTGGCTGATGATAAGGATGCTGCTGCCGGCTAATGGTTTGGCGCGGTTCAGGGCGTTAAGGAACTGTTCGCCCGAACCTCCCGCGGCAGTTGAGTCCTTGTACTGCATGAATTCAAGAGTCAGAACAGAAACGCCGGCATCGGCAACGCGCCGTAGCGAGACTCCGATTGCAAGCGCGGTCTGCTCGACCAAACGCCAGTTCAACGAGTTCAATGCCGGCGGCATTTCATTGTTGCCTCGCCGGCGCGGGGAGAAGCTACAGACCAGCTTTGCATTGCCGGGCCAGGGCATCAGATCAAGCTTCAGATCGATCGATGCCTCAGCGCTGGACAGGGCCCAGTCCAGCATGGCATTGAGAAGCGCCAGCAGCAGCGGGCCATCAGCAATCACATCGACGGGCATCAGCGCATGCTGGACCTCGATGCCGCGTGTCGAGGCTTCGCGACTGCGCTGATTCAGCAGGCTGCGCAGCAATTGGGTCAGGTTCAGGCATTCGCCGGCAGGTTGCTGCGGTCCTGCGGTCAATCTTGCCAGGCGCTGCCCTGCGAGACCCGCATCCCGAGCTTGTGCGACGTTGTCGCGCAAGTCCTGAATGGCTTGCCGGTTGATTTGACCGGAAGCAGCCAGCTTGCCGATCAGTACCATCGCCGAACTTAGCGGGCTGGTGACCTCGGCCACCAGTTGCTGCACCAGATCCCCCCACTCATCCTGAGCAAATCTGCAGGGTGGGTCAAATGTGGCGCTATGGGACTTGTTAAAGCTCGTGGGCGCTGTGTCGGAAGTGATCATCGGTGCTGGTTTGA
This sequence comes from Roseateles toxinivorans, assembly GCA_945898095.1. GTDB lineage: Bacteria > Pseudomonadota > Gammaproteobacteria > Burkholderiales > Burkholderiaceae_C > Paucibacter_A > Paucibacter_A toxinivorans_A. The sequence continues at coordinate 25,967 of CAMDHE010000056.1, forward strand.
TGGCTGGGCAGGTCTGTCGTCATCGTCCCGGCTGCAACCGGTAGCGTCCATCCCTCGACTCCGGGACGAACCCTCAGACGACCACGCCTTGCGCCATCAACGCCTCGATCTGCTCTGCGCTATAGCCGGCTTCAAGCAGCAACTCCTGGCTATGCTGGCCCAGCAGCGGGGGTGCCAGACGGTAGCTGACCGGCGTTTCCGAGAGCTTGATGGGGCTTCCGACCAGCCTGAGGCCATCGGTCAAGGGGTGCTGCATCGGCACGATCATGGCGCGCGCCATGACCTGCGGATCGGCGAAAGCCTCGGCCAGATTGTTGATCGCGCCGCAGGGAACTTTGGCGGCTTCAAGGCAGCCGAGCCAATCATTGCGGGCACGTAGTTTGATCACGGCGGCGATCTGCGGCACCAGCAAATCACGTTGCCGCACGCGCGCCGCATTGGTGGCAAATTGCGGGTTGGAAGCCCAGTCGGGGCGGCCAGCCACCTTGCAGAACTTGACGAACTGATTGTCATTGCCAACGGCCAGAATCAAATGCCCGTCGCTGGCCTCGAAGACCTGGTAAGGCACGATGTTCTGATGCGCGTTCCCCATCCGGCCGGGGGTGTGGCCGGTGCAGAGATAGTTGGCGCCCAGGTTGGCCAGCATCGCGACCTGGGTGTCGAGCAAGGCCATGTCGATGACCTGGCCCTGGCCAGTGGCATCGCGGTGCCGCAGCGCGGCCAGGATGGCCACGCTGGCGTAAAGCCCTGTAAACAAATCAGCCACTGCGACGCCGACTTTTTGCGGACCGCCGCCGGGCAGATCGTCGCGCTCGCCTGTGACGCTCATCAGCCCTCCGATGCCCTGCACGGCATAGTCATAACCGGCTCGATCCTTGTAAGGACCGGTCTGGCCAAAACCTGTGATCGAACATACGACCAGCCCGGGGTTGGCGATTTGCAGGCTCTTGGCGTCGAGGCCATAGCGGGCCAGATCGCCGACCTTGAAGTTCTCGACCAGAACGTCAACCTGACTGGCCAGTTGCCTGATCAGGTCCTGCCCGGCCTGCTTGGAGATGTCGATCGCGATCGACCGCTTGTTGCGGTTTGCGCCCAGGTAATAGGCGGCCTCGCCGGTGTCGTTGCCCTGCTCGTCTTGCAGAAAGGGCGGACCCCAGGCGCGGGTATCGTCGCCGCCATCAGGGCGCTCCACTTTGATCACATCGGCGCCCAAGTCGGCCAGGGTCTGGGTGCACCAAGGTCCTGCCAAAACCCGGGACAGGTCGAGCACGCGCACGCCGGCGAGCGCCATCGGTGGTGCGTTGGTGGCGCAACTCGGCGCCTCAGGTGGATGGTTCATGGAGCCAATTGTGCTGTAGACAGCCGACTGGTCTGTTCGCGTCTCCGATAATCAAGGGATGAAGTTGCTTACGACTGTTCTCCTTGTCTTGTTGATTGCCTTGAGCGCTTGTGCCCCGAGTCTGGATTGGCGCGAAGTGAATCCGGCTGAATCGGGCGTGCGCGCCTTGTTTCCCTGCAAACCCGAGGTCAGCATCCGTCCGGCGACGCCGACCGAGCCCGGCCGGATGGGATTGGCTCATTGCAAGGCGGCTGGCTTGAGCTTCGCGCTGGCCTGGGCCGAGCTTGCCGACCCCGCACAGATCGCGCCGGCCCTGCTGCAGATGCGCTTGTCTGTAGCCAGCAAACTCGCTGCGACCGCTGCGCCGCCTCAGCCCATGCAACTGCCTGGCATGACGCCGAACGGCGAAGCGCAATGGCAAAGCCTCAGTGCACCATCGCAGCAAGCCAAAGTGGCGGTGTTCTCGCGCGGTCTGTTGGTCTATCAGCTTGTGATGACAGGCGCCAAACCCGACGATGTCGCCTGGGAGAACTTCATGGCTTCGATCAGGCTCGACTCTTGACAGCAGAGCTGCATTGATAATCTCGCCATGACTTTTCTGCTTTTGATCGCCCATGCACCGCTGGCCACCGCCTTGAAAGCGGTGGCGGAGCACACGTTCCCGGACTGCGCGCGGCAGTTGGCGGTGCTGGATGTGACGCCTGACATGACGGCTGATGCGGTTGAGCAGTCGGCACGCGCGCTGCTCACGACTTCGGGGCAATGCGAAGCCTTGATCCTCACCGATGTCTTTGGTGCTACACCCTGCAATGGTGCGATGCGCTTGCTGGGCCCCCAAGTGGGCTTGCTCTGCGGTGTCAACGTGCCAATGCTGTGGCGCTCGCTCTGCTATGCCGACGAAGCGCTGGCCGCCCTGACCTTGCGCGCAGCCCAGGGTGGCGCGCAAGGCATCGTTCCTGGCAATTGCCCCTGAAATCTTCATTAATTCCCCCGACTCAATGATCAAGTCAACCCTCGACATCAGCAATAAATTGGGCCTGCATGCCCGCGCCTCTGCCAAATTGACCAAGCTGGCCGGGACCTTCAAGTGTGAGGTATTCATGAGTCGCAACAACCGCCGCGTCAATGCCAAGAGCATCATGGGCGTGATGATGCTGGCCGCCGGCATGGGATCGAAAGTCGAGTTGGAAACTGATGGCGTCGTTGAGCAGGCCGCCCAGGACGCGCTCACAGCGTTGGTGAACGACAAGTTCGGCGAAGGGCAGTAATGCACTTCAGCCGTAGCTGCGAGACTTGTCGCCGGCTTTTCCGCGGCATCATGAGGGCCTGAGCCACCTGTTCGCGCTGCTACAGTCGGCGCATGAGCTTTCAAGTCTTTGGTATTCCGGTTTCACGGGGCGTCGCCATAGGGCGCGCTGTGCTGGTCGCATCCAGCCGCATGGATGTAGCGCATTACTATATCCAGGCAGCCGATGCTGAAACAGAGATCAAACGCGTCCTGCGTGCTCGTGATGAAGTCGCGATTGAACTCGAGACCTTGAAGAACGAGTTGCCTGCCGATGCGCCGCATGAATTGGCTGCGCTGCTCGACGTGCATTTGATGTTGATGCACGACGACGCCCTGATCGGAGCGACCACTCAGTGGATCATTGACCGTCATTACAACGCCGAATGGGCCTTGTCGGCTCAGCTCGAAGTGCTGGCGCGCCAATTTGATGAAATGGAAGACGACTATCTGCGCGAGCGCAAAGCCGACCTTGAGCAGGTGGTCGAACGTATTTTGGGTGCCCTCGCGCGGCAGCAAGGAAAATTGACCGCAGACGCGGCCTGCATCGTGCAGCGTGACTTTGCTGGCGAAGATCCGCTGCTGCTGGTCGCCGCAGACATCGCGCCTGCCGACATGATGCAGTTCAAACGCAGCATCTTCCAGGGCTTCATCACCGACATCGGCGGCAAGACCTCGCATACGGCCATCGTTGCGCGCAGCATGGATATTCCAGCCGTGGTTGGCACCCGTGAGGCCTCGCGCCTGATCCGGCAGGACGACTGGGTCATCATCGACGGCGATGCCGGCGCCGTAATCGTCAATCCTTCGCCCATCATGCTGGAGGAATATCGCTTTCGTCAGCGTCAGAGCGAACTGGAGCGGGCGCGCTTGACGAGGCTGCGTCACACGCCGGCAGTCACGCTGGATGGCGAGCGTATCGAGCTGCACGCCAATATCGAAATGCCCAACGACGCCGAGGCTGCAGTCAAGGCGGGTGCTACCGGCGTCGGGCTTTTCCGCAGTGAGTTCTTGTTCATGAACCGTGGCAGTGAATTGCCCAGCGAAGAAGAGCAATTCCTGGCCTACAAAACTGCAGTCGAGGCGATGGCTGGCATGCCGGTGACCATACGTACAGTCGACGTGGGGGCTGACAAGCCTCTCGATCGCATGAGTGCCAGCGAGTTGCGGCATGAGCATGTCCTGAATCCGGCGATGGGCTTGCGAGCGATCCGCTGGAGTCTCGCGGAGCCCAGCATGTTCCGCAAACAACTGCGCGCCATTTACCGGGCCAGCGCGTTCGGCAAGGTGCGACTGCTGATTCCGATGGTGGCGCACTTGAGTGAAGTGCGGATGATTCTGGAGTCACTGAAGAAGGTTCAACAACAGCTCAACGATGCCGGTCATGCCTACACCAAGGTCGAACTTGGCGTGATGATTGAAATCCCTGCTGCTGCGATGATGCTGCCCCTGCTGCTCAAGCATATCGACTTTGTCTCGATTGGCACCAATGACCTGATCCAGTACACCTTGGCTATCGACCGCGCTGACGAGGCCGTCGCGCACCTCTACGACCCATGGCATCCCGCAGTACTGCAACTGCTGGCCCTGGTCATCTCCCAAACAAAACTGGCTGGCAAGTCGGTCAGCGTCTGTGGCGAGATGGCAGGCGACCCTGCATTCACCGACCTGCTCTTGTCGATGGGTTTGCGCAGTTTTTCCATGCATCCGTCGCAGATCCCATCAGTGAAGCAGAGAGTCTTGCGGGTAGATGCAGCAAGGTTGGCGGCGCATTTGCCCGGGGTGCTTGCAAGCGAAGACCCGCAGCAGGAGGCGGGGCGGGTGTTCAGTTCACAGCGGGCGCCGGTGCGTTGAGAGTTCCGAGTCGTTGGGCGGCGGCTTCAACAACTATTTTGCAGCGAAGCTGGACCGAGGCTGGACTTTCATGCTACAGTCTAAGGCTGGGCTGAACAAAAGCTTCTTCGCGATGGAGTTTCAACGCGAAGGTCAGCAGGTTCAAACCGGGATGAAGTAGAGATCGGCACCGAAAACTAAATGTTTGAAAGTGCTTGACGGATTTGAAGAAAATCAGTCATAATCTCACCTCTGTGCTGCTGGCAAGTAAGTCGGCGGTGTAGCAAGAAAGCGGGACGAAAGTCCGGTGAGTAGAGCAGCTCTTTAAAAATTAACAGCCGATAAGCGTGGGCGTTTGAGGATGAGTACTGGATGCGGGTGACCGTATCCAAGTCTCTTGACTTTAAACGCTCACGGAAGATAAGAGAATGGAATCATGCAAATGGTTCTTTGATCGATTCCGTTGAGTAAAACAAGATCGAACTGTAGAGTTTGATCCTGGCTCAGATTGAACGCTGGCGGCATGCCTTACACATGCAAGTCGAACGGCAGCACGGGAGCAATCCTGGTGGCGAGTGGCGAACGGGTGAGTAATATATCGGAACGTGCCCAGTTGTGGGGGATAACTACTCGAAAGAGTGGCTAATACCGCATGAGACCTGAGGGTGAAAGCGGGGGATCGCAAGACCTCGCGCAGTTGGAGCGGCCGATATCAGATTAGCTTGTTGGCGGGGTAAAAGCCCACCAAGGCGACGATCTGTAGCTGGTCTGAGAGGACGACCAGCCACACTGGGACTGAGACACGGCCCAGACTCCTACGGGAGGCAGCAGTGGGGAATTTTGGACAATGGACGCAAGTCTGATCCAGCCATGCCGCGTGCGGGAAGAAGGCCTTCGGG
>CAMDHE010000057.1 GCA_945898095.1 Roseateles toxinivorans
GCTCATATGCCGCGTGATCAGCGGTGCGAAAGAAGGTCCGACCGAGACATCGAGATGCACCTGGTAACGGCTCGCCTGACGGATCCATTCAACCTGGGCATTGCCGTTGACGGGGCCGCGGTAATTGCCGGTCAGCTCATAGCTCAAACGCGTCGACGGCGGCCATTCGACGCCCGCATCGCTGGCGGGCGGGTTGACCGGCGCCTCGGCGACCGGTTCGATGATCGGCAGCAAGGCCTGCAAGGGCTCGATGTTTTCCGGTGCCGATGCCGCCGTTTCTGGCGGATTGACAAGCGGTTCCAATGACGCTGCCGCGGCCGCCGCAGGTGCTGCCAACTTCTTCAGCCGCGGGGCGGGCGTTGGCGGCGGCTGAGCAATCAGCTCGCGCACATAGGCCACCGTCAATCGCGGTGGCGGCGCCGCCCCGCTCCAGCCCTCTTGCAAGCTCTGCACGGCAACACCCAGCCAGATATGCGCCAGCAGGACGGGCAGGACCAGCAAGGCCGGCATGACACGCCGGTACCGCAAAATCAGCTCCCCGCAGCGGCCAGAAAACAGCTCAGGGAAGCAACTGCGCTGAGCCGGAAGCGGAAGGTCAGCCAGGCCGCAACACCAAAGGCTGGATACAGGCGCCGGTCAACCAGATAGCAGACGATCAACATCACACCGTGCAGGACCAGGCCCGCGTAAGCCGGCATCACCACCGCCACCCAGGCGATCAATCCCGGCAAGACACCCCAGATAAAGGTCCGTGCCGAGGGTTCGACCTGCTTGAACGCCAGGCCCCAGTAAATGCCGCCGAGAAACGAGATGATTACCGCCGCATAGGCCGACAAGGCAAAGCTGACCCAGGCATGGGCGTCGAGACTGCGTTCACCCAGCAGCCAGACCAGCAAGGCGCCGAACACGAACGGTGCCAGACCGGCATGTCCGAGTTGCAACGCGATCGGGTTCAGCGGCTTATCGGTCAGCAGGCTCTGCTGCGGCATCGGGTGGTCGCTCACGATTTGACTGCGCCCAGCAAACGCTTTTCAAGCTGCTCGGCCGTCAAGGCCCCGGGCGCACGGTTGCCATCCTCGAAGATCACCGCCGGCGTACCGTTCACCCGGTAGCGGCGGGCCAGGGCCAGGTTGCGCTCGATCGCGCTGTCGTCACAAGCGGCTGCGCTCTTGGCGGGTGGTTTGGCGTCGACCATCCAGGCGGTCCAGGTGCTGGTGACATCCTTGGCGCACCAGATCGCGCGGGATTTTTCGGTTGAATCGCCGCCCAGGATCGGGATCAGGAAGGTATAGACGGTGATGTCCTTGACCTCCTGCAGCGTCTTCTCGAAGCGCTTGCAATAGCCGCAGTTCGGGTCAGCAAAGACGGCGATACGGCGTTTGCCGTTGCCGTTTTTCCAGACGATCGCATCCTTCAAGGGCAGGCTGGAAAAATCGATCAAATTGATCTTGGCGACCCGCTCCTCGGTCAGATTGCGGCGCGTGCGCAGATCGATCAACTCGCCTTCGATCAGGTAATTGCCTGCCGCGTCGGTATAGCGGATTTCATTGCCGATACGGATTTCCCACAGACCGGCCATGGCGCTGGGCCGCACCTCCTCGATCTTGGGTAGACCGGTGAGCCGATCGGCCAGCGCTTTGCGGATTACCGCCTCGTTGGCCTGGGCCAGCAGCGGCAAGGCCAGGGTGATGGCCGTGCCCAGCGATTTGAAGTTCAGTCGAATCATGTTTTGTCTGGTCTGAAAATTGAAGGATTCACGCGCCAAGCGCACGCGCTGTCAGCCAGCGTTTGAGCGCTGGCAGTCGATTCAAAGCCGTCATGCCCTGATTGCGCAGCAGGCGCAGCGGGCTCGCCTGGCTGGCAAATACTCGCTGCAAACCATCGGTCAGCTCGCCCATCGCCCAGGTGGCGGCCAGGCGCTGGCGCGCATAACGACGCAACAAGCGCTCATCGCTCAAGGGCCGCCAGCTTTCACGCGCAGCCAGCACTTCAGCCAGGGCGGCCACATCGGCCAAGCCCAGATTGAGCCCATGGCCCGAAAGGGGATGGACCAGATGGGCGGCGTCACCAAGCAGCGCCCAACCCTTGCCGGTCAAGGGCTCAGCGCGGGCCAAGGCCAGGGGCCAGGTAAAGCGGCCACTGGCCAGACGCAAATGCCCAGCCTGCCCGCCACTGGCTTGATTCAATGCCGTTTCAAAATCTTCCTCGCCGGCCGCCGCCATCTCGGCCGCTTGCGCTTCGGGCATCGACCAGACCAGGCCGTAGGACCTGGCCGGCTGCGGCCGCTCGAACGGCAGCAAGGCCAGGATGTCGGGGGCGCGAAACCATTGCCGCGCCACACCTTGATGCGCTTGGTCAGAGGTGACCCGTGCGGCCAGCGCCGATTGGCCATAACTGTGGCGGTCAAAACGCACGCCCAACTCGGCCCTGAAGGCTGAATCGCGGCCCTCGCAGAGCAGGGTCAGGCTGGCCGGCACAGGGGTATCGACGACCTTGACATGGGGCGCATAGCGGATCGCTTCGGCGAGTTGCTGCTCGAGGGCAGCGGCATCAACGATGAAGGCAAGCTCGGCCACACCCTGCTGCCAGGCCGAAAACTCGAGCAAGGCGCCCGCCTCGTCACCCGCCACGCGCATGTCGTAAACCGGGCTGATGGCATCGCGCGGCAGCGCGTCCCAGACCTTCAACTGACGCAGCAGCGCCACCGAAGCTGCGTTCAAGGCATAGGTGCGGACATCCTCGCGCTGGGCCTGGCTGGCTTCATGGCTGCCCAGCATGGCCACACGCAGGCCTTGGGCGCTGAGCGCCAGGGCCAGACTGCGCCCGACACAGCCGCTTCCGCGAACCAGGACTTCATAGCTTTGCATCGCGTGATTGTAGGCAGGCCGCAACTTCGCCGCAGCGCCAAGGCCTTGAATGCGCTCCCGACGGCGCCGACAAGGAAATAAACGCCATGGCAGAATCGCGCGGCCCGTCACCCTGATCAAATTCAGAAAGAATATTTCATGTCGATTTCAATGTCTTCCGCCAGCCTGCCCGTGCTCAAACTGATGCTGGGCAATCTGAACCATCTGCTGGACAAGGCCCAGGCCTTTGTCGATGCGAAAAAGATCGACCCAACGGCCTTGACGCAGTTTCGCCTGGCGCCTGACATGCTGCCTTTCACACGGCAGGTGCTGATTGCCTGTGACGCTGCCAAGAACGGCATTGCACGCCTGTCGGGCGTCGAGGCGCCGGTGTTCGAAGACAAGGAACAGACCATCGCCGAGTTGCAGGCAAGAATCCAGAAGACGCTTGATTACCTGGCCACAGTCCCCGCCAGCGCGCTGGATGGCACCGAGGCCAAGGAAATCAACTTCAAGGCCGGTCCGAGGACGATTTCAATGCTGGGTGAAGCCTATCTGACGCGCTGGATGCTGCCGAATATGTTCTTCCACATCATCACCGCCTACAACGCGCTGCGCCACAACGGCGTCGAAGTCGGCAAGGTCGACTACCTGATGGGCAAGGTCGAAGGCTGACCTCCGCAAACTCGGGCGCGTGCTCGGGTGGCCGAACAAGATGAATTCCTCGATCGCGCCCGGGTCGGCTTGCGATATTCGATCAGTATCAGATCGACTTCGGCCTCGCCATGAGGCTCGCGGCCACTGCAGCTTGACATCTCAAGCTCGACAAGTATCATGTAGATACCTTAACGGATATACATCATGGACCTGCAGATCGCCAAGTGGGGCAACAGTCTTGCGCTGAGAATTCCGGCGGAAGTCGTGCGCCGCCTCGGACTGCGTGAGGGGGCGACTGTCGAGGCGCAGCTCACCGTCGATGGCACGCTGTCGATTCGGCCAGCGCAGTGGAACCGCAAGGCCTTCGCCCTGGAACTGACCGAAGCATGCAGCGCCATGCCGCTGAGCCAGCCCGTGATGGAGGAGTTACGCAGCGAAGCCAGGTATTGACATGGTTTATGTTGATACCTCGGTGCTCGTGCCGCTATTCCTCCACGAACCGCACAGCAAGGCCGCCGCCGATTGGTACGCGAGCGAGAAGGCCGAGCTCGTCGCTGCGGCTTGGTGCGTTCCCGAGTTCGCCAGCGCCCTTGGCATCAAGCAGCGCACAGGGGCCATCGACGCACAGCAGGCTCAGGCGGCTTGGGCACGCTTCGAACGCATGGTGGCAGCCGACCTTCGAATGTTCGCGGTATTGCCTGCCAACTTTCATCGAGCCGCCGAGCTATTGCTAGATGCTGCAAGCGGACTGCGCGCTGGCGATGCCTTGCACCTGGCATGTGCCGAGGCCGCAGGGGCCAAGCGCATCGTGACCCTCGACGGCGTCATGAGCCGCAATGCCCAGCGCCTGAAGATCAAGCCGATTGTGCTGCGCGGCACAAGCTGACAGGGCATTGATCGTCCAGCAAGTCACCACGACCAGGCAAACAAAACAATACCGCCGGTGGATAGCCAGCCGCTCAGTCGCTGAATAAAGTCACGCTGGCATGCGCAATTCAGCTGACGATCTCGGCTGTGCGGCAATATTCAATTGCACCTGTGGCCCGCATGCGGCCACAGGCCGGAATGCGGGGGTCGGGCGCTCCAAAACTAAAGCCGGCCAGAGGGATCCCGCGAAGGCAAGAACATCTGCAATGAGAGCGCGACAACAGGCTTCCGACGATTGCACAGGCAATCATGAAATGATGGCAAAACAGGTAAGACCGTGGCTGACGCAACCCGTTACAGGCGGCGCGCATCGAAGTGCGATAGCCCGATTGGGAGTCAGCCAGCAAATCCCATCAGGGACATCAGCCGCAAGGCTGAATCAAAGTCCGAATGTACGGCTGCAATCTTTTCCTTCCAGTCATCATGAATTGAGCGCTTGGCAAACCGGGGGCGTCCATGTACGCATGGATGGCCCGAAGGGCCGAATGCGGGGATCGGTCACGCCTTGCAAACCGACCAATCCCGCATTCCGGCCTGTGGCCTCATGGCGGGTTACGAAGGTCGCCACACTCCGTAGCCCGCATGGATGGCCCGAAGGGCCGAATGCGGGGATCGATCACGCCTGGCAAACCGACCAATCCCGCATTCCGGCCGGCGGCCTCATGGCGGGTGACGAATGTCGCCACACTCCGTAGCCCGCATGAATGGCCCGAAGGGCCGAATGCGGGGTTCGATCAAGCCTTGCAAACCGACCAATCCCGCATTCCGGCCGGTGGCCTCATGGCGAGCTACGAAGGTCGCCACACTCCGTAGCCCGCATGAATGGCCCGAAGGGCCGAATGCGGTGATCGGTCACGCCTTGCAAACCGACCAATCCCGCATTCCGGCCCATGGCCTCATGGCGGGCTACGAAAGTCACCACACTCCGTAGCCCGCATGAATGGCCCGAAGGGCCGAATGCGGGGATCGATCACGCCTGGCAAACCGACCAATGCCGCATTCCGGCCGGTGGCCTGATGGCGGGTGACGAAGGTCGGAATTCGACCTCACGTCACGAAATAATCCCGGTACCACGAAACGAAATTGGCTACCCCTTCGGGCACTGGGGTGGCGGGGCGGAAATTGGTCCAGTCGGAGAGCAGCTCGACATCGGCATGGGTGGCGGGCACATCGCCGTTTTGCATCGGCATGAAGTTCTTCAAGGCCGGTCGGCCGACCGATTTTTCGATCGCGACGATGAAATCCATCAACTGCATCGGCGCCTGGTTGCCGATATTGAAAATCCGGTAAGGCGCGTTTGAATGGGCCGGGCTGCCGCGCTGCGAGTTGAAGCCGTCCAGCGGCGTGGCGGCACTGTCAAGCACCTTCACCACGCCCTCGGCAATGTCGTCGATATAGGTGAAGTCGCGCACCATCTCGCCGTGATTGAAGACGTCGATCGGCCTGCCCTCGAGGATGGCCTTGGTGAACAAGAACAGCGCCATATCCGGCCGGCCCCAGGGCCCGTAGACGGTAAAAAAGCGCAAGCCGGTGGTTGGCAGCCGGTACAGATGGCTGTAGGTATGCGCCATCAACTCATTGGCCTTCTTGGTCGCGGCATAGAGGCTGACCGGGTGGTCGACGTTGTGCCGCTCTGAAAAAGGCATCAGCGTATTGCCGCCATAGACACTCGAGCTCGAGGCATAGGCCAGATGCTTGACGCCATTGTGGCGGCAGCCTTCAAGCACATTGGTAAAGCCGACCAGATTGCTGTCGATATAGGCGTGGGGGTTTTCGATCGAATAGCGCACCCCGGCTTGCGCGGCAAGATGCACGACGCGATCGAACTTGTTCACTGCGAACAACGCGACCATACCGGTGCGGTCAGCCACGTCGAGCTTGACGAAATCAAAGCCGGGCTTGGGCGACAAACGCGCCAGCCGGTCATGCTTGAGCGCCGGGTCGTAATAGTCATTCAAATTATCCAGGCCGACCACCTGATCGCCGCGTGCCAGCAGCAACTGGCTGACATGCATGCCGATGAAGCCGGCCGCGCCGGTGACGAGTACTTTCACGCAATCTCCTGTCGCAATCCATTTCAACTGCCGACAGTTTTGAGCCAGGAGCCGCCCTTGCCTAGCCCTCGTCTAGGTGTAGCGCGGGCGCATTTCGCTCCATAGACTTGACTGCATCGCCATCGGCACACCGCCCTGGCGCCACCTCTTTGCGAGACTAGATTCAATGACCCTGCCCTGCATCCACTTGATCGCCGGCGCGCGGCCGAACTTCATGAAAATCGCGCCAATCGTGCGTGCGCTGCAAGCCGATGGGCGCCTGGCGTGGAAGATCGTCCATACCGGCCAGCATTACGACCGCGACATGAACGACGTCTTCTTTGAAGAACTCGGCATCCCCGCTCCCGATGTCCGCCTCGGGGCCGGCGGCGGCAGCCATGCCGAGCAGACCGGCAAGATCATGCAAGCCTATGAAGCCCTCTGCGCCGAGGCCAAGCCCGCCGCCTGCCTGGTGGTGGGCGATGTCAACTCGACCCTGGCCTGCGCCATCGTGGCCAAGAAAGCCGGCATCCCGGTCGCCCATGTAGAGGCCGGCTTGCGCAGCGGCGACATGAGCATGCCCGAAGAAATCAACCGCCTCGTCACCGACGCGATCAGCGACTGGTTCTTCGTCACCGAGCCCAGCGCCAGCTATCACCTGCGGCGCGAAGGCAAGGACATGGCAGCGGTCTTCGACGTCGGCCATGTGATGGTCGACAACGTGCTGTACCAGGCCGACAAGCTCGAGTTGATGGACAAGCAGCGGCTGGAAAGCGACGCCTACAAGCGCCGGCATGCCCGCTATGGCGTCGTTACCCTGCACCGCCCCAGCAATGTCGACAGCGCCGCAGCCTTGCAGCGCGTGGCCAGCGTGCTGCGCGAGGTGTCAGCCGACTTGCCGCTGGTGTTCCCGGTGCACCCGCGCACCCGCGCCAACATCGACCGCTTCGACATCAACCTAGGGCCGGGCGTCACCCTGCTCGGCCCGCAAGCCTATATGTCGTTCCTGCACCTGTGGAAAGACGCCACCTTGGTGCTGACCGACAGCGGCGGCCTGCAGGAAGAAACCACCGCCCTGGGCGTGCCCTGCATCACCATGCGCGAGAACACCGAGCGCCCGGTCACCGTTGAAGAAGGCAGCAACACCCTGGCCGGCACCGACCCCGCCAACATCATCCGCCTGGCACAGGACATCCTCCAGAACGGCGGCAAACGCGGCCGCCGCCCCGCCTTATGGGACGGCCAATCGGCGCATCGCATCGTGGCCAAACTGGTGGAAAGGCTCGGGGTTTGAACGGGGGAATTGCCCCGCATTGCGCTGCGCTGCATGGCGGGCTACAAATCACACCGTAGCCCGCATGAATGGCCCAACGGGCCGAATGCGGGGCTCACCAAAAAATCTGCCACCTATCCTTGCAAAAAATATTGAAAATACAAAAATATCACTTATAAATAAATGACTTGCGTCACATCTGACCTTGGCAAATAATCAGGCAAATGTACAACTCAACACACCAGTTCACACCCTTGATGCCGGCGGATGCCAAACAGGAGGCGCTGTTGGTCAAGGCGCATGAACTTGTCATCGAAGCATTGAGACTGCCTGGCCAACCGGCCGCAGAACTGCGCAACCTGCTGCGCGGTATGAACTCGTATTACAGCAACCGCATCGAAGGCCAACATACCCGGCCACTCGAGCTTGAGCAGGCCTTGCGGCGCGACTTTTCAGCCGAGCCTGAATTGGCGGCCCGCCAGCGAATGGCTCTGGCCCATATGGACGCCGAACGCGCGCTCGAGATCGCCTATCCCGACGAAGCCGCCATCGCCAGCATTTACCAAATGCAGACCGTGCAGGCAATGCATACAGAACTGTTTAAACGACTGCCCCAGAGCGACCTTGTTACCGCCGACGGTGAAATCATCACTCCGGGGCAACTGCGCCAGCGAGATGTGCAAGTCGGCCAGCATGTAGCGCCAGCCTTCGCCGCCTTGCCGAACTTGCTCCAGGCCTGGGGCCAGCAATACAGCAATGTTCGGCGTGGCGAAAAAAGTCTCCTGGCCGTCGCCGCTGCACATCACCGCTTGGGATGGATTCACCCCTTCATTGATGGCAACGGTCGCGTCATGCGGCTGCATACCCATGCGGTCATGCACGCCCTGGGCTACACAAGAGGTATCTGGTCACCCCTGCGCGGCTTTGCACGCAACCAGCAGCGCTACTTTGCCATGATGGCCGATGCCGACTCGCCCCGCCGTGGCGACCTGGATGGCCGGGGCAACCTAAGCGAACAAGCGCTGGTGAACTGGATCGACTTCGTGCTGGAAATATGCCTGGACCAGGCCCGGTTCATGTCGAAACTACTGGCCTTTGGGCAGATGAAAGCACGCATCGCAGCTTGCCTGAGCTTCGAAGAAGAAGTGCAAAAAAGCGGCGTGCGGCGCGCTGCGCTGACGCCACTGAACTACCTGTTCATGGATGGCGGCGAGATCGAACGCGGCGAGTTCAAATTGATGATGGGGCTTGGCGAACGCACATCCGGCACCGTGCTCGCCGCCTTGCTGGAGCGCGGCCTGCTCAAATCCGACACCCCGCAAGGAAAACTCCGCTTCGCATTCCCCTTGCACGCATTGCGCTTTTATTTCCCGGCAATGTGGCCGGAAGCCGAAGCCGACGCGGCCTGACCAGTAACCGGCATGGATGCCCACAGCGGGCCGAATGCGGGGATTGATCCGCTGGGCAAACCGGTCATTCCCGCATTCCGCTGCGCTTCATGGCGGGCTACGGGTTGCAACAAATTGCCCGAAATATCGACGGCCGGATGGCTGGTCGCACTCAGCAAACCGGCACATCCCCGCATTGCGCTGCGCTGCCTGACGGGCTACGGGTTGCAACAAATTGCCCGAAATGTCGCCGGCCGGATGGCTGGTCTCGCTTAGCAAACCGGCACATCCCCGCATTGCGCTGTGCTGCCTGGCGGGCTACAAATCACCCCGTAGCCCGCATGAATGGCCCATCGGGCCGAATGCGGGGATTGATCCGCTGGGCAAACCGGCCATTCCCGCATTCCGCTGCGCTTCATGGCGGGCGACAAATCCTGTGCGCAAACCAATCATGAAACATTCCATCAGTCAGGCCGTGCCCGCCACGGAAAGCTGAACCAGCGCATCCTCGGCAAAAAGGGGCAATCCGGCATCAAGCCGTCCTTGAATAGTCCGCTCGACCAATTGGGTGCCAAGCGAGAACTGCTCAACAGTGAAGCCAAGACCCTGGTGAACTGCGGCCACTTCGTAAGCATCGCTCGATAGCCGAAACGGCACATGCCCGGGTTGCGCCTGACCGAAACCATCGGCAACTCCCTTGAGTTTGAAGTCATATGCGAGGCGACTGCCTGGTTCCAAGCGGGCAGAAAGGAAACTCAAAAATGAGTAGAAGGCCTTTTCGTCAATGTACGGACTCACGCCCTCAAGCATGACCAAAAACTTGTCGCCTTGGTGAGCGGAAAACCATGATTCCAGGTCCGACCAGTCCGCTTGGTTTAGATCGACCGACATAAATTGAACATGACTTGCATCCAACTTGGCGCGGGCTAACTTCTTTTTGTTGACGATGGCAGCCTCTTGGTCGCACTCAAGGCAAGAAACACCAGCCTCGATCAGTTCAGTTGCAAACCGATAGGCCCGGGTGTCGCTGCCGCAGCCAATGTTGACGATATGTTTGACGCCACCCGAGATGGCCGAGGAAAAAACCTTGTCGTAGTAACGAGTCCGAGCCAGGACATAGTAATAAAAGGGATTTTTTCGCAATCGATCAAGAATGAGCATGCCCCGAAGGCGACAGCGCCAAAGATCAGTCGCCGACAGAAAATGCTGAATCAGCGCATCTGGATTCCTGTGTTCGGGGACCTCATACACTGATTGGATGTAGCGCAATTGCCCAACGCTCATCATGTAGCTCAGGTTCGGAAGTGCCATCGTCGATTCCTTGAATGTTTCAATTTGACGCCTCAACGCGGAACGCCGGCGCCCGGCGAAACCGCACCCATCAACTCCTCGATGGCGCGCTTTTTCCCCACCCGCAAGGCACGCGCCTGGTAGCGGCGAAGAAAGGCCCTGAACGGCGGGTTGTCATAGCGAGGCATGCCGCGCAACGAACTCCTTAGCCAGCCCCAAAGCATGGCTAGGCTGCCCAGCACATAAGGCTTCTGGTTGGCCCGGGACAGGGCACTTGCCAACATGAACAAGAAGCCCGTTCCCATGAAATATTGGCCAAAGCCATGACGCATCCGGCCGGTGTAAATGCCAACCTGACTGGACCCCATCGGCCTGAGGTGAATAAACCTGAGTTCGGGTTCATCCCAGCTGCAAGCAATCCAGCCCTTCATCCGACAGGCATGGCAATCGATCCCATCCCACATCACTTCGCGCACAAAACCGCCTATCGCCTTGAAGCAAGACTGGCGGTAGAACTTCGTCATGCCCAGAGAAGTCTCGTCGCCATGCCGCTCATCGACAAGTTGCCCCTGCTCTTCTACATAGGACTTGCCACTGCAGGTCGCAATCCTGGCATCGGCTGACATTCGCTCGATCAAGATCTCAAAGTACCGTGGCGGCAAGCGCAAATCCAGATCGAGCTTGCAAACAAACTCGTAACTATCTGGACTGGCTGCCTGGTAGCCGCTGTAGAAAGCGTCGACAACACCCGGACCGACCGCGCGATGCCCGCGGTCACTGCGCGTGACAATTTGAATCCAATCGTGCGCCGCCGCATAAGCCGCAAGAATCGAGGGCGTGGAATCGGTAGAGCCGTCGTCGACGATCACCCACTTGGCCGGTCGGACCGTCTGGGCTATGACGCTGTCGAGCGTCTGCCTCATGTAATCCTGTTCATTGCGGCAGGGGGAAATCAATAAATAACTACGAGGAATAAACATCATGGCAAACCGAAAATATCTTTATCGAGTATGTTTTAAAAATTAATTGACGATGGGCTGGTAATGATAGAAGCCACCGTCAATTTAAAGCAAGACAAGCGCTGATCAAGCGCCGGGACATTCCCGCCGGGTAATAAGACAGCGCCAAACAGCCAGCAAAATAATCACGACTCAGAAATCGGAATTTTGCGAAACAACACGCGAATGTTGTCGACGGTAAATTCATCCAATGTTTGAAAATGTCGCTTGAAAAGACCCGGGTGATCAATTATTAGTTTGAGATGCCGGAAATCAATGCCCTCATAATATTCAACCCTCTGCAGGACACCCGACCATTTCTCCCATATAGCTCGATAATCCCTGAGGCTTCTTCTATTCACATGACTGAAATCAATCTCCGCCAGCCCTTGATTCCTCGCAAATGAATTTATCGTCTCTTCACTGAACAAAAACTGGCAATAAGGAACTGAAATTGACTGGTAAGCATGTTCACCAAACGGAGAATTATAAAGAGGCCCGAAGTCAAGATAGAGGTAACCGCCAGGCCGTAAAACCCGCACCATCTCTGAGAAAGCCTCCTCAGGATTTTCAAAATGCTCAAAGGCATCATATGAAAAAATAAAATCGAAACTTGCGTCCGGAAATTCCAAGTCAGACGCATTCATTGCGATGAACTTAACCCCGGCCGCTCTAGCCCGCGCATCAAACCCTGTGTCCCGCCTATCAATTGCAGTGACGGACTTCCCAGCATCCGCCAAAGCTGCACTCACCATGCCGTCCCAGCAGCCCAGTTCCAAGAAATCGTGAGCTGGAACTTTGGCTTGCATCCCAATCAAATCCCTGGACCTCTCTATACCTCGAACAGCCACTGAATTATGATCATAAAGATAATCGGACAATAGGGCATATTTCCCTTGATAACGGGTCAAATAATCCATACCCAAGCAAGATGAATCTCCTGCTAAAGAATCCAATAACCTAATTTCAGCCTCAACATACTCCGCATTGCGAACTAATCTTACAATTTCGCTTCTAATATAATGATGACATCTTCTCGGAAAAAATTTTCTGGCCAATTTTTTTATATTCATAAAATTATATTTTTATTAATTTAATGTATACAATAGTATTAATTTAATAATTTCACTGCTCGTTAATATATATTTCTTAATTCGGCATTTAAAATATTAAATCATAAAATTCAATAATTCATCGGACCAGACGAAGCAGCAACGCTCGCGTAAGCAAGCCCGCAGCAAACGGAAGTCCGTGAAAAATATAGCGTTTCACTAATCGCCTCGGTTCTTGCATCAATCGATGGGACCATTCCAGCCCAGCGCGCTGAACCCAAAGAGGGGCCCTGCGGACATCCCCCGCCACAAAACTAAAACTTACGCCGACACCCAGAAACCATGAACAAGGACAAATTGGTCGCAAACGTTTGATCAATTCTTCTTGCTTCGGGCATGGGAGCCCGATAAAGACTATCTGCGGTTGCCAATCCTGCAAGAATTCTTCAATTGCCTTCATTTCAGATGAAATATTTTCGAAACCTAGTGGAGGAAAGTGAGTTCTGACCGCAACAGAGGGCTTATCGTCTGAATTCGACAAAGCTCGGGCAGCACGGGCAGCGCTTCCTGCATTACCGCCGATCAGAGCAATTCGCAACCCGCCTTTTTCCGCAAGTTTGAACAAAGCCACAAATAAATCTGAACCGGACACCCTTGCCGGCAATGGATTGCCTTGCAACCGACTCGCCCAGACAATAGGCGCGCCGTCGGCCGTAAATATAGAAGCGGTGCTTACGAGATCCCGAAAGTCACCGTCACCTCGCCAGCGCCTAAGAATGTCGACATTCGGCGTGACAACCCATCCACCGTTTCCCGATGCAGCGCACACGCAAATATGGGTGGCCAGTGATGCTACCGTTACAGCAGTAAATGGCAAGCCATCGACTTCCACAATCTTGAATATAGTCATAATTTCACCGCCACTCTATTTTCTAAAAACCCGCCTATATCTGGCCAAATTTAGCCATAAATGCCGGCTGCCATAAAATTCAGAAAACCACATGGTGTTCAGCACACTTGCTCAATTTTCTTCAGGTCAAGTTCCTTCTTAGTCTTTAAGTAAAATGAATTATCCCAAATGCATTTATGGTATGAATCCATGTCGCGCTGACCGATCACAACAGCAGGATTCCCTCCCAAAATGCTGCCAGCTGGAAATGACTTCGTTAAGACAGCACCAGCACCCACAATACTCCCCTCCGCGACCGTGACGCCGGGCAGTATCATCGCCCTCATGCCGATCCAGGCGGCACGCTCGATGGTCACCGGGCAAAGCAGAACGACCTCATCGTATGGAATCAACCTTGCCCCGCGGTGCCTGTGCGTCGAGGTAAGAATAACGACACCAGGGCCCAGGATGGCATGATCGTGAATATTAATCCCACCTTGAGCATGTAAAAAAATGCGCCACTCTCTATATGAACGAAACAACCGATTCTTGTGCGCTCAGGAAAAATAAAATGGCTGCATTTCAGTATTTCACAGCCAGACCCGATGCGACCTAAGCCCTGGTCCGCCGATTTTCTCTTCCCAATAGCCCGTTTGATCTTTCCAAAAAATATTTGCCGATATTCACAGTCGGCCTCGAATCGTTACTGCTCGAAAATATCCTCTGAAAGTCAATCTTTCACCTTCATTAAAAAATATTTTCCACAAGACCGCAGCGTAGCCACAAAAAATACAGGCTCCCGCAATTAATATATAAATCCAACTTTCCAATATGAATACATATGATATTAACCAAGATGATGATCCGACTGCCAATGCGAGCATAGCGCCAGGCAACCCTGGCGGGCACAATGTGAATATCGGTGCCTTTAATTGGAACGCCGCATAGATCGGCGTGAAGACGACATTGCGGGCAAGCAAGACAACTGCGCCGGCCATCGCTATGCCGTAGAGGCCGAATTGCCGCCCGAGCCAGATCGCCAGCAGGACATTTAAAATTCCGGCAATAAGTTGTGTGATCGCAGGCCATTTGACATGGTTTGTCGCCATATTGACATGATGCAGGGGTAGGAAAGCCAAATTAATGGCCAAATGCCAGGTCGCAGCGACCAGCAGCCCAGACAAATCAGCGAAGGGCGGCCCTAACCAGACTGTCAACAAAGGCTTTGCAAAGCCGCATATCAAGCCAACCGGCAGCGCCAGCAGGAGTCCCATCAACCTGATCGACTGCTTTGAATAGGCCAGCAAGTCCTCGTTCTTCGCGGTGGCATATATGCGCAATACAGTTGGCCCCAAGGCAGCCGAGATTACCATTGCTAAATTTCTCAACAATATTGACCACTGCAAAACCACCGCATATCGACCGGCAGCATCGGCCCCAAGCAGGCGATTCGCAACCAGCAGATCAATATTGATCAACAATATTGTTCCTATTTGCCCAATAAACACCCAAGCACTCATGCTGCCGAGCGTCCTGAGGTCGGGCCATGAAAAATCAGCCATGCGTGGCCGCAAGTCGTGCACAAGCAAGTGAGCCGACCAACTGCTGGCAATAAGGCCAACCAAAGCAGCACAACAGGTGGCCACACCTACATGCCACAATTTCGGTGTATACAGCTCGAACAATAAGGCGACAACTGCTACCTTGACCAATAATGCTGCGATATTTGAAAGATTCTGTAAATCAAAACGGTTCTTGCTGTAGGAAACAGCCGAAAATGTGGTTCCAAATAACGTTATCGCGAGCGAACAGGTAGTCAATAAAAAGAGCCACCCGACATCGGCCTCAAGCCCGGCTGGAATATCAACTACCATTCCGACATTAAAATATGTCGCATAGCCGGCTGCGCTGATTATCAAGGCGGCACCACCGCAGGCCCAGAAAGATGTATTGAATATCTGCTTTGCCTTGCCGAAATCTGATTCATTCAGCGCCAACGTCAGATAACGTCCAACGGCCATATTGAAGCCGGCGGTAATCACATTGAAGTATGAGGCTATCGTGATCGCAAGTGGAATCATCCCATACTGCGAGAATGTCAGCTTCTCCAAAAAGAAAGATACCATCCAGAGTGATGCAAAAATATTCAGGATAAAGTATCCTAAATTGCTTGAAATGTTTAGAAATGCAACCCTAGACGAGCGGCCAATGATTTCAGTCATACAGTGTTAAATATTTTTTGTAGATTAAATTTCTTATTCTCGAAAAAGCTTGTCGCTGGGTGGCCAATGCGTCATAAATTTGCTTCGGCGCATAACTCAGCAACAACAACCTATACTTTTCAATCATAAAATAGCTTGTCTTGCATTCAAACAGAATCTTACGTCCAATAGTTTGTCGGCCTAGTCTGATCTGGTAATGAGCATGTGATAGCCTGAAGAAGTTCTTGAATTCATTTATTTCTTCGGCCATTTCACCGGTTATATTTTTTCTTATAATCCATTTATCTAACGTATCAAAAAACTCGTACTCTGCGGGTGGCGTATGGCATTTAGTTGCCCTATTATCCGCATCTAAGAAATATATTGATCCAGGTCGGCTGTCATATGCAATTGGCCCGATAAATAATACTCTTATCCAGGTATCTATATCTTCGCCGAGCTTGACACCCACAGGAAACCCGCCCGCTTCTATTATTATTTTTTTTCGCACTGCCATTGAGGATGCTGATATTTGTGAGCCATATTTCCATATTCTCATGAATTCCGGCAAATCGATTAGTTTACTATGTTCAATTGGAGACTTAAAATGATGCCTTGAATCATACAAAGGTCTCACTACCTCATAGCGCAAAGCATAGGCGACAGCTTCCGGGTGGCCGTTGCTCAGCGCCACAATTCTTTCGATAAAGTTGTGCTTGTAGGCATCATCCGCATCAAGGAACGCAATGATCGTCGCTTGCGACCATTCGATTCCTGTATTTCTAGCTGCTGAGACGCCCAGGTTTTCTTGCCTTATTAATTTAATTCTGTTGTCCTTGAATCTCTCAACTACCTCAGCGCTTTTATCTGTCGAACCATCGTCTATAACAATCAACTCAATATTGCTATAACTTTGCCCAAGCACAGACTCGACGGCACGTGCAACGTGCTTCTCCTTGTTATATAGCGGCATCACGACAGAGATATCTGGTCGCATATTATTTGCTTCAAGAGACGAATGGTGCTTCGGTAAAATTCTTTAATGCCATTATTCTAGCTTCTGACAGCGGCAGTTTCCACGGCTTTTTGTCTTGCGGATACTCCAATATATTTTCTATTTTTCCAGCAATTTCATCAATGGAAATAGATGCATCGCCGATTCGTTGCTCATCTGAATAATCAATTTCGTCCAGAAAATCACTGCACTTGCGGTGATACTCCACTAGCATAAATGGTATGTCAGCCGTATATGCCAATATTGCAGAATGCAGACGTATGCCCAAGACCGCATCACACTCTCTCAGTTTATTGAAGATTTTCTCAGGATTTGAGTCATATGAGATTAACTCTACTCCCGGGGCATCGCCCAAGGATTTTGCAACTTCATCTATTGCTTTTTTATCGCCAAAATCCTTGTGCCCATTGAATTCAAAAAACCTTATTGTTACCCCATGAGCACTAATTCTCTCGACAACACTTTTGATAGTTTCCAACCTGTATTTTTCTCTCTTCAGGTCACCCCCGCAGTACCTTTCAAAATAGCATACGCTCACCCCCAAAATCTTCCGTCCATTTTTTTCTTGGGTTTTTCTTGGGGAGACATATATATTCTGGCGATCAAGCATCAGGTCCACCATTAATACTGCCGGATCGAACGACTTAACTGCTGCTACCTCAATATTCATTTGCCTCAATATTTCGAATGATCTCTTGTCCCGAACCGCTATATAATCCATTTTTTTCAGAAGGCCTTTTATTGCCATTTCTGATCGCATCGACTTAAAGGGTCCTATCGATACTCCAATGGCTGCTATTTTTTTATCGAACAGTCTTTTTATTGCCGCATTCCCTAATATTTCCAGCAATCTACCCTGAGAGGAATGAAGTGTTGAGCCTCCAAAAAATATATAATTTTTTGCTGATAGAACTGCAAGCGCCTTAGATACTGTTTTTTGTCCAGGGAAAACTCTTTCTTTCGGTATCACGGTTTTCGCTGGCCCGTGGAGCTGAGGCAATTCCTCTGACATAAATGATATACTGCTGGCCTTCCAATATTTTCTACTCCCCCACTCCGCAATTAGGCAAAATACATCGTCTCCTACATTTTTATAGCCATAATATCCATCAAAAATATATTTACTCATTTGTTTTTATAACAATAGTTATTGGCTAAATTTGTATTTTTCGAGCTTGTATTTTTCGTTGCATAATTAGTTTTTTCGCTGAATTTTTTGCAAGTAAATTTTTTAACTCCATATTTAAATATTATTAATCTATTTTTTAATATATTCCAAGGCAATTTTCTGTCTTTGACGGATAAGGCCATGGTCTTTCATCAGGTAGTTACCTCGTCATGGCCGAGGGCGGCGCATTCTCATGGCGACAGTGCGCGGCGAACAACGCAGCGAGCTTGCCCGCTTCTTTCTCGATGTCGTGCAGTTCGATTGCAGCAAGCTTGGCTGACTCACCCATGCGGGTAAGTACTTCAAGCGGGCAGGTCAGACAGGCGCTCATCGCATCGGCACAGGCTTGAACATCACCCGGCGCGAATAGCCAGCCATGTTCGCCGTGCCGCACCAGTTCAGGAATTCCGGTGATCCAGGTTGTGACAACCGGGCGCTTCAAGGCCATTGCTTCGATCAAGACGATTGGCAGTCCCTCGGCAAAGCTCGCTAAGACTAATGCCCGCGCCCCGATGATTTCGTCTCGCACTTGGGTGCTGGTGATCCAACCGGTGATGCGGACATTCTTCTTAAGGCCCAACTCTGCAACCCTGGCTTCGATCTGTGCACGCTGTTCACCGTCACCTGCCATCACCAGTTCAAAGTCAATGCCTCTTGCTGCTACCAAGCCTGCGGCTTCGATCAACAGCAGGTGGCCTTTTGGATCACTGAGCCGGCCAACGCAGACCAGGCGACGGCCTGCAGGTGGCGCAACAGTTGTTTCATAGAAAGCACGCTCTAGGCCACAGCGCACCAGTTTGACCTTGCTCCATTGCGGGGGCTCCATCCAGCGATAGAGCTGGCTGCGGCAGTAGGAGGTCACAGCGATGACGAAGCTTGCCCGCTTCAATTTTTCGCTTAGATGCAGGAACTCCGGCTTGTCGAATTCTTCTGACCCATGCACTGTGAAGCTATAGGGCGGGCCGCCCAGCTTGTTGATCAGCATCGCTACCTCGGCGGCATTGGTGCCGAAATGGGCGTGCAGGTGGGTTGCCTTGGCCTCGCGAAGCCAGCGCAGCGCAAGGCAGGCTTCAGCCAGATAGATCAAGTGCACAGGCCAGGGTCGATCGGCACGCCGGGACATTCGCAACGCCAGCAAGAATGCAGAAAACCAGCGACCTGGCGAGGAAATGAGGGCCAGGGCTGACGCCCATACCAATGCGGGCATACCCTTCTGAAGCAGATAGCGGGTCTTGCCCACCTCCGCTTGGTCCTGCGGATCTGGCGCATCATCTGCCCAGCCTCGTACGGCCAGTCTGATGATAGGAAGGCCCAACTGCTCAAGCGCCAGGATCTCGCGCCGGATGAAGGTGTGGCTGACTTTAGGGTAATGGCTCACCAAGTAGGCGATGGTCATAAGACAGCCCTTGGCACTTGATCTGCTGCGATGCACTTCAAGTTCAAACGACCTGATTGGGGCTTGGTGGAAATGCCGATAAGGGCTTCGTCCCACCTGAACGGCGGACTGCAGGAGCGTGCCTGAAGCCGGCGGCTAGAGCCAAGCGGGCGAGCGTCCACGCGGCGGCTGAACCGATGAACCTTCATTACCCATAAGGGCTGCCCGCGACGCAACTTGCCGCGACTGCACTTGCAGGATGCAAGAACAACTTGCCAGTCAAGGTCAGCCATGTCAGCGCTCAGCCTCATCGCCGTCTACAGCCACCAAGCTGCCGCCAACCGACGAGGCTTGCCCGCCAACCCCACTGTAGGCAATTGCGACAGCCCTTGTCTGCTCGGCAGGCCAGTTGAAGACGACGACGCGCTCGTCTGCCAGTTCGCCGCTGTCAAAGAGCTTTTTCGATGATCTGAGCGCGAACAACTGCAGACGTAATCTTGCGCCGCCCGTTGCGTGGGCAGTCAGCCGGAACGCTTCGCCCGCCTTGGGAATTGCCCACGTGACCGGATTCAGAATCCGGCCGCTGTAATTGGTTTGCACCACCGGGCCAGATGCCGGAGCAAACATGAGTCGTTGCT
Organism: Roseateles toxinivorans; assembly: GCA_945898095.1. Classification (GTDB taxonomy): domain Bacteria; phylum Pseudomonadota; class Gammaproteobacteria; order Burkholderiales; family Burkholderiaceae_C; genus Paucibacter_A; species Paucibacter_A toxinivorans_A. Next base: position 19,751 of record CAMDHE010000057.1, read on the forward strand.
GCCAGGTGTCGTAGACGCCGGCCTGGTTGCCGCTGTCAAGCTTCCAAGCACCGCGCATTGACAGCAAGTTGAGCCGGCGATCCATTTTCATGGCCTTGCCATCGCCGTCCAGCCAGCCAGATGTCTTGACGACTTGGCGCAATGCAGCGCGGATGCGGTCGAGTTCCCTCGCTACAGCGTTATCCCATTTGCTGCCATGCAGGTTGAAGTCGCTGCCGTTTTCCACATAGATGACGAAAGGCGTGCCGAAGTTACGGTCAACGACATAGGCGCCGTAGACTTTCAAGGTCTCAGCGACCTTGCGAAGCTTGGCATTGCTGATGGTCGAAGTGTCGAAGCTGGCTGGAAGCATCAGCAGCGCGCCCTCGGGGATGCCGCCGCTGTTTGTCGTCGCAGCATTGCTGTCGGCAGACGTGGCGGGATAAATATATGCAGGGTTCGCGCACAAGGCATTGAAGGTGAGCGAGGCTGCCAAGGCATGCCTGTAGAGCGCATCACCATCATCGACCTCATGTTTGCGGATGATGCCGCCCATGCTGGGTACGGCAGCAGCGCGAGCGCCCTGGAAATAATGCCCGGGTTCGCCCCAGCCACGCCCACTGATACTGGTCCATGCGTATTGCCCGGCACGCCATTGCCCATCGATATTCTTCAACTGAAAAAATGAATGGACGATGCCCAAGCCGGGATCAACGATGTCGGCATGTCCGTCGGATCCCGAGGCCGGCAGCACTTCGGCCGGCCAATGGGCAATCTCTATGCTCTGGCGGTATTCCTCGGCATCCGGAATCCAGACACCACGCCGACCTGGCAAGGCAAGCACCGGCATTGATTGATCGCCTGCCGAAGCGAGAAAGACTCCCGTCGAGTATTTACCCTGTGCGACGGTTGGAAAGTAATCGGATCGAGGAATCTCGAAGTTGCCAAGCACCGGCGTCACTGGCCGCGCGTTCCAGGGTGATTGCGCAGAAAATGGCTTACGGTATGTGCCCCACAAGTCCGCTGCAGATACCGCCATGAAGCCGCCGAGTGAAATAAGGATTAATATATATTTCAACAAGCAAAATAATCCATTTTTCTTTGAATATAAAATCATCGGAATTACCAGCTAACTTGGCTTATAACACAAAGGATTACCAATGCCATTTGCTGAAATCCCAGTGATAATCTGCCCTTGCAACCGGGATATCAGTGCGCAGGCTGCACCGATAAAAAACCAGAAGTACCAGTTATAGGTAAGATATCCAAGCATATTATCCGAAAGAGAAATTATAAAATACCCAAATAGCAATGCTGTCGAAAATATTTTCAACATGTAATTAGCTCTAAAATTACTCCTCAACATCCTGAAGCAGGCAATAAACAGCCACAAGTAGGCAATAACCCCAAAGACACCGACATCAAAAAATAGTTGTACCAGTACATTGTGCGCACCGAAATTTATTTTTCCACCCATGGAATTGAATAGCGGATAATAGAAAAAGAAACCGCCATTTCCATAGCCAAAGAAATAGCGTATGGGCTCCATCCATTGCAGACCGTCTTGCCACGCCAACTTGCGCCAGGCAAAAGAATTAAGCCGAGCATATTGAATTGCGACGTTACCCTGGGTCAAGTCAAATATCCGGTCACGAAATTCTGGAACCAACATAGCCAAGGCAGGAAAGATGCAAAGATATAGCAAATAACGTCGCTCGAATAGTACGCCATATATTCCAAAAAGCACTGCTGCAGCGATCCAGGCACTGCGTGTCTTTGTGCTATATAAAACGACAAATAAAATCATCATATATAAATTCGCCAAAAGCACTTTCCAGCTCATTAAATAATTACCATCCCGCTTTGTTAGATACAAGTTCAATGCAATTATCAAAGTAGTATAAAATGCCAGAATATTCGGATGAGGAAATGGGCCAGCATAACGCTCCGATACAGTCTCCGCGCCATTCAGGGAGGAATAGGAGTTCCCATTCAATATATAGACTATAGATATAATCATCACCGGCACTGACGACCCTAGAATAAGGCGTAGCGCCCTTTCCATTGAGGGCAAATCGTCGACGAGATAAAATGCTGCCACGAACATTGCGAAGGTGGATACCTGCGCCAACAACTGGCGGGCCTCCGGATATGCGTCTGGAGCATGCAGCAAGCCAATAAACTGCAGACATAGAAACGGCAACCATGCCCACCATACTTGTCGCGGCAGCCGCTTTGGGTCCTTCAGCACCAAGGTGAGAGCGATCGCAATGATGGCCAGATTAACCATCCCGCCGAGACCCGTGAGATTTCCGAAGCGGGCATTTTCAAAAATTGGATCAGCAGCAGCACGCAAAAATATTATTACGGCGACCAACATCTTTGGGTTGATATAAAATGTCAAACCCAAACCAATCAACACGGGCAAAGCTGCGAACAATACTGGGCGTTCAGCAACGGATGCCCCCATAAATGCGCATACAATTCCAAAAATTGCACCCAACAGCAGAACTAACGACACTACGTATAGCTCACTAAAATATTTTTTTATTTTAATTTCTATCGGGATTTTCGAATTATTTAACATCGCTTCAGTACAATTTTTTAATAACAGCTACATGTTATATTCTTTAATTGATAAGCATCTTTCCAGACTTATCCGGCATTGAAGCAAGCAGTTCTTCCAAGAAAATTTCCATGATATTTTGGGAGTTTGAAAGTTCGTCAATGTTTCTTAGCCTCTGCGATGCACGCACCAGCACGCCATCCGGGATCCGCCCGGCCAGGCCTTCCTTGAGGATGTACCAGCGTGCCTGCAATCCATCGCCGCCGTAATGGGTGCCGACCCTGATCCAGTACCGCACAGCTTCCATGCCACCACGCCCTTGGGTCAGCAAGTTCACAGTCGGTATCGGCTCTGCCTTGCCGGCCATGAGCAAGGGCTTGCCAGCCTGCAGGCTGACCACCGAGTAGCCCTGCGCCGGGTAACAGACCTCCGGGCGGTGGACCTTGACGTCTTGCCTTTGCCTTTCGCCCCAGGCCAGGGCCAGCATCACTTGTTCGCCTTGGCTGTTCACATAGGTGCGCATGACGGTCTGGTCATAGGGTTGCTCTGACTGGATCTCGACACCTCGCGACACATCGACTTGTACCCGCGTATCTTTGACCACCTGCCAGTCACCGAAGGCCATCGGCACGGTTTCTTCCAAGTTCGGAGCGCCGCCATTAGCCTGCAAATGCGGTGTTGCAATTACTGCCAAAGCGACAGAAAGCAACATTGCCAATGCAGCACAGGCGGCCGTCTTGACGGGAATGCCAATGCGTGGCGATAGAGAGATCTCGGTAGGCTGCATGGCTGTTACACGGGCTTAGCGCCACGCCCTTTTGGCTAGCAAACGCAGGGTGCTGTCGGTCACGACAATCAACATCAACGCTGTCAGGAACAGGGCCATGCCGGACAACTCGTGCATGAAGCCCTGCCCCACTTCGTCGCCGAAGTAATAGGTCAGCAAGGCGAGGATCAGGATGCGAATGGCATTGGAGGCAAACGAGATCGGCACGATCAACATGGCAAGCGTGAAGTTGCGGAATACCGACTCATGCCTGACGACGTTCATGTAAAGCAAACCCAACGCTTCGAGCGTGAAGAGGGAATTCAGGCCGGCACAAGCATCGGAGACGAGCAACTTGTAACTGCCGATCGTCAAGATCACGCCCGAACGTGCCACCGGATACCCTAGCCAATACAGCATATGTTCGCTGGCGTAAGAGGCGCCGATCTTCATTGGCTGCGTCAACAGGTCGACCACGGAAGCCGGCAAGGGCACGGCAAAGCACAAGAGGAAGAAGGCAAACCAGAAACGCTTGGCAACTGCGACGCCGAAGGTGATCAACATCAGTCCCAGCAGGACGGGAATCAACGAACCCAGTTCTAGCAGCGCTATCGACTGGGAACGCCCCAGCACATAGAGCGACAAGCCCGTCACGAATGTTGCCCAACCCAACAGCGGCGCTGGCAGCATGGGTATCGATCCGCCCTGCGCCAACAGACGCTTGGTTTGAAAGTAGAAGTACCAGGCAGAGATGGCCAGCACGATCGGCCCATGCGAGTTGCGGTCGCCGCGCCACGGGCCGTTGGCAAAGTCCACAGCGGTTGGCACATACAGTGCCAAGCCACAGACGATCAACAATAGCCAGGGCTGCAACTTGGCGGGAAAGAAGCTTCGGAGTTGCAAACCGGCCATTGCTTGGGAAAGTTCAGTGGTCATGCGGGCTGGCTTGGGCTGGGGTTCGGGGTCAAAACTCGTTGACGATGGCTCCGAGCAACTTCACCGGACTTCCCTGCATGCTGGCCACCAGATCCTGTAACGCCGTGTACTTGCAGGCGCTCTTGCGCGCCAGCACCAAGGCGGCGCCACATCGTGCAGCCGTCACGCAGGCATCGGCACCGTAGCTGGCCGCGGTGGTGTCGACGATGACATGGTCGAACTTGGCGCTGAGCTCTCGCATCAACAGGCCGAAAGCCGGGCGTTCGAGTAATTCGAGCGGGTTTGGCGGGATCGACCCACCGGGCAAGACGAACAGCGCGGGAATGCCCTCGACCGACTGGATCACCTGTGCTTCGGCCCGGCCTGACAAGACGTTGGACAGGCCCGCGGTGTTGGGCACACGAAATACTTCATGCTGGCGCGGGCCGCGCAGATCGGCGTCGACGAGCAAGGTGCGCCCACCCAACTGGGCCAGGGCAACGGCCAGGTTGGCGGTGAAATAGCTCTTGCCATCACCGGTTTCGGGGCTGATGACGGCCAAGGCCAGGCGCGGGGCGGCGGCATCGTGCAAGCGCATATTGACCTGACTGCGCGCTGCGCGCATGGCCTCGGCCTGTACCGAGAACGGCTGATTCAAGACCACCAACTCGGGGCTGGATAAACGCCTTTCGGCGTTGGCCAAGGGGTAGTTGAACTGCTGCGCCAATGCGTGCAGCACATCGTCTTCACCGGCCAGGCCCAATGCGACTGCAGCTTCGCCGAAACGCAGGCCTTTTTCGCGCTGGTAAACCAGGACCTTTTCGACTTCGGCGATGCTGAGGCTGCGGGCGTCGCGGATGATGTCGCCGATGACGCGCGGATGCAGCGAAGAATTGGAAGGCGCCGATTGGGCATTGCTCACGGGTGCGGACTCGGTTGCCTTGCTGGTTGTTTTCATGCGGATGCAGCCCTATCGCCAGACGACAACAGGCTGAGCAGGCGACCTTGCATCAAATTGGCCTTGGCCGTGCGGCCAAACAAGCGCTTGGCCGTGGGCTTGGGCATCACGCCGATGATCGGCAAGGCCACTGCGCGCACCACGTCTTCAGGGCTGCGAACACGCCGGTCGCTCAACTCCAGCAGCAAGGCCGAGCCGAGCGCCAGCAGCGCACCGACAACGATGGCCAGCAACATATTCAGCAAAATCCTGGGCGACGAAGGCTGCACCGGCGGCACGGCCGAAGTCAGCACCGCAGCATTGCTTTGGGTGGCCTGGCTTTCGAGCGAAGTCTGGGTCAGGCGCTGCAGGATCTGGTCGTAGTTGCGCTGGGCGTTTTCAATATCGCGCTGCAGCACAGCACCTTCATCGCGCACTGCTTTCATTTGCAGCACCTTGTTGCGCTGCGTTTCGAGCGAGGTGCGCAATTCGCCAAGGCGCTGCTTGTTGATTGAATTCGAAAGACCCAGGCTGCCGGCGACCTTGGCGATTTCAGCCTGGACCCGTTTTCGCGACTCTCCCAGATTGGCCTTGGCCTCTATCACCTGGGGATGGCTTTCGCCGTACTTCGCGTTCATTTCCTCGATGCGGGCCTCTAGCCTGGCTTGGTCGCTCTTCAATCCACCAATCAAGGGATTGACCAGCACTTCCTGCATCCGGTCTGCCGCTTCACCCTTGGCTGCGCTCTGGCGGCTGCCCGAATCGCTCGCCAGCGCCTGCAGGCCGACAAGTTGCGATGAGAGCTCGTTGAGGCGGTTGTTTTCAACGTCGAGGCGCTCGTCGGATGCGACGATGCCTTTCGTTCGCTGATATGCCGACAGGCGCGACTGGGCTTTTTCAACTTCGTCTCTGGCTTCCTTGCTGCGGGATTCGAAAAATGTCGAAAACTGCTTGGCCGGCTCGACCCGGAGTTCGAGATTGGTTTCGAGATAGGCCTGAACGAACGCATTGACCAGGCCGGCAGCAAACTTCGGATCGGGCGCCTTGTAGCTGACGCTGATGACGTTCGATTCGCGCGACGGCTTGACATCGAGGCTTTTCTGGAAGATGCCGATCAGCCATTGCTCGACGGTACCGACGCCGTTGGCTTCTGCCAGCCATTGACTGCGAATGTCGGGACTTTCGGCCAGCTTGAGGTTCCTAACCACTTTGTAGGCGACGCGGTCGCTGGTCAGCACGTCGATCTGGGTGGCGATCAGGCTAGGGTTGGCAATGCCAGGGTAGAGCACGGCGCTGAGCGGATCGGACTTGGCATCGATCACGATCGAGGCGAAGGCGCTGTACTTCTTGGGCAATATCAGGCTGACCGCCAAGGTCACGCTGACCAGGGTGATGAAGACCGCCAGCGAGATCTTCCAGCGGGCGGCAAGGATAGAAATGAATTGGGTGAATGACATATTGGCCCCGGGTCAGAACAAGCTCTCGCGCACATAGACGACATCGCCGTCTTTCAGCGCTTCGTCCATTGGCAACTGCAGCATCTGGACCTTGCCCTCGGCGCCCTTGCGGTGGACGCGAATACCTTTTTCGGTACCACGCAGGTTGAGGCCGCCGCCGCTGGCCAGCGTCTGCATCAAGGTCATGCGGCGCTCCAGGCGCATCGGGCCGGGCCGCTGGACTTCGCCGTAGATATAGACCATCGGTGCGCGGTCGACCCAGATGACATCGCCGTTCTGGATCAGCATGTCCTGGTTCTCGCCACCGGAAGCGCAGATGGTGGGCAGGTCGATTTCAGCCCTGAATGGCTTGCCAGCACGAACGCCGCTGAGTACGAGTTGATCGCCACCAGTGGGCGCTACGCCGCCGGCATTGGCCAGCAGGTCGGTGAGACGCATATCGGCGGTTTCAATCGGGAACCGGCCCGGGCGGTTGACCTGACCCAGCACGCTGGCCTGGTTGCCCTTGACCTGGAGGATGGCGATGGTGACTTGCGGGTTTTTGATGAAGTTGCCGCTCTTGAGGCCATCGGTAATCAGCTTTTCGGCCTGCGTAACGCTCAGGCCGCCGATCCGGATATTGCCGAGCAGCGGGTAAGAGACGATGCCGGCCTCGGAGACGCGGGTTTCTAGCAGGAGGTCGGGATTTTGGTAGACGCTGAGGCGCAGGACATCGCCGGCGCCGAGGCGGTATTCAGCCGGCGCTGAGGCGACGCTGCTGCTGGCATTGGCGGAGCGGGTCTGGGCTGAGGCATCCTGGAAAGACTGGGCCGCTAGCAAGGCACAGGCTGAGGCGACTGCGAGCAGGCCACGCCCGCGAAGTCGGGGCATTATTTTCTGGTTGATCATTGTTTGATGCCCATCCCTTTGCTGATGGCGGAGGCATCGAGGTCATTGGTGCTGGATGTTGGCGGCGGCGCGGCGGGGGCTGCAGCTTGGGCCGGTTCCGCTGCTCCCTCCTTGAACTTGCCGACATACTGGATCTGGGCTGCGGTGCGCAAGGCCTTGATGTCTTTTTGGACCAACTCACCCTTGCGCTGGTTGCTGAGGAAGGTTTCGATCGCCTGGCGCGCCTGGGGTTCGGCCACCGGTTGAAGGCGTGAACTGACAAGGAACAGGACGTTCAAGCCGGTAGCTGTCTGGCTGACGGCCGAGTCGCCGTCTTTCATGGCGGCGATGGCGTCGAGCCCGGCCATCGGCAACTGCTCTGCCGCGCGCACAGCCTGGTTGCCGGTGAAGCGGAATTCATTCGCTTTCAGGTAGTCGGCAAACTCGGCCATGCTTTTGGCGGCCTGCAGCTTGGCGCGGATTTGCTGGGCCTGCTCAGGCTTGGCTTCGATGCTGATTTCTTGCAGACTGAAGATGCGCCTGTCCTTGAACAACGCCGGCTTGGCGTTGTAGTACTGGCTGAGCTCGGCGGCACTGGGCTTGGCAACGGTTTCGCCAATGCGGTCGACATAGGCTCGGGCCAGAATTTCACGCTTGGCGTTCTCGATCTGCTGGACCACTGAAGGGTCACGGTCAAGCTTGAGCTCAGCAGCTTTCTGGACTGCGAGTTCCTGGTCGATCAGACGTTCGAGGATCTGTTTGCTGGCAGCTTCGGCCTGCTCGGGCTTGAGGCCTTGCTGCCGCTGCATGACGAAATTGATCTGATGAACGGTGATCTCTTCCTTGTTGACCTTGACGGCAGTTTGCGAAGCCTTTTCGGCCTTGCTGCCACCGCAACCGGTCAGGGCCAGAATGGCGATCAGGCTGGCTGCGGCAGTGGCGGTGAGTGAGCGGCGGATTGGTTGGGTTTGCTGGGGACGCGGTGGCGGCAAGTGCATCTTGGTCAAATTCATGTCGGGGGCTTCTCTGCTGGTTGCTTGCTGAATGCCGGTTTGAAAACCATTACCGACCTGGCTTGGAGGGTGGCTTGCTGCCGCTGTCTTGATCGCGATCCGGGCCTTGTTCGACCCGAGTTTAAGGTCGGGAATCGAGGCGCGTCACACCCGGTTTCGAGGTGGATTTAGGGTGTTCGGCGTGGGTCTGGGCAGGATTCTTGGGCTTGTATCGGCTGTGGTGGGATCGGGTTCTTGGAGTCGATTTTTTGGCGCTTTCACCTATGCAGATGCGGGAATTTTTGGTTCTTGATTCGTGCCGTTCTTGGCAGGGAATTTGGCGCTGGCGGATGGGGTCCCGCGTTGTTGTGCGGCAATTCACGCCCGGCGTCGTCACCCCCATGAATCGGGGGGTGTCCTTCAGCTCACAGCGAGTGGTCTAGGGGGGTCGCCCGCATGAGGCCAAGGGCCGGAATGCGGGGTGTTGGCCATTGCCACGTTCCCCGCATTCGGCCCGGCGGGCCATTCATGCGGGCTACGGGGGACATGGCGGGTTGGATTACGGCGGTTTCGTAGCCCGCATGAGGCCAAGGGCCGGAATGCGGGGTGTTGGCCATTGCCAGGTTCCCCGCATTCGGCCCGGCGGGCCATTCATGCGGGCTATGGGCCCGATCGGCGCGGTTCATGCCTCACCGAAATCGCCGGGCGCATCGATCGCCAAACCCCAATCCGGCTCGTAGAAACCCATCGCCACATGGCGTTGAAACGACGAATGTGGCCAATCGGCGGCGCGGGTGGCCCAGCCATGCTTGACCGGGTTGAAATGGATGTAGTCCAGGTGCCTTGCAAGATCATCCTCATCGCGCAACCGGTGCTCCCAGAAACGCCTTTGCCATAGCGCATAGCCGCCCTCGGCCCGCTTTGGCAGGCCTATGCCGATTTGCAGCAACCGGTGGGTGAAACCCGCTTTCACCGCCCGCCAACGCGCCGGGAAATCACTGTCGTCATCAGGAAGCTTCCAGATGCAGTGCAAGTGATCGGGCAACACCACAATCGCAGTCATCACGAACGGCCTGCGCGCCTTGGCAACGCGGATCGCCAGGCCCAGCAAGTCGATATGGTCGGTCAGCGTTGAAGCCGACCGGTCCTGCAGACCGAGCGTAAAAAAATAACTTTGCCCGGCCAAGCGACTCCTGCGGTACAGCACCATGGTGGACTCCTGATGCCGACGAATGTAAGGACCGTTTGGCAGTCGATGAATCCCGCATTCGGCCTTGCGGCCATCCATGCGGGCTACCGGTGGCACCGCGGATCGGATTCGTGGCACGACCACCTCGTAGCCCGCATGAGGCCAAAGGCCGGAATGCGGGGAACCAGTGGTGTCGCGGCACGGCCGATCGGATTCGTGGCACGACCGCCTCGTAGCCCGCATGAGGCCAAGGGCCGGAATGCGGGGTTTGATCGGCGACGGAGGTCTCCCGTGTTACGGCCGCAATCCCCGCATTCGGCCTTGCGGCCATCCATGCGGGCTACGGGTGGCATGGCCGATCGGATTCTTGGCAGGATGGGCCTGTTGCCCATCAGGCAGACTCGTATTCGGCATGGTGCCGAAAAAACGATCTACAAATTCAACACTTGATCCCCGCGTGCAGGGCGACGACGCCGGCGCTGAGGTTGTGGACGTCGACATGGCCGAAACCGGCGGTTTTCATCAGGGCCTTGAGCTCTTGCTGGCCAGGATGCATGCGGATTGATTCGGCCAGATAGCGGTAGCTTTCGGCGTCGCCGGCGATCAACTGACCGATGCGCGGCAGGATCTTGAACGAATACCAGTCATAAGGCTTTTGCAACGGTGCGGCGACTTTGGAGAATTCGAGTACCAGCAACCGGCCACCGGGCTTGAGCACGCGGCACATTTCGGCCAGGGCCTTGTCCTTGTGGGTCATGTTGCGCAGCCCGAAGGCGACGCTGACGAGGTCAAAGCTGCCGCTCTTGAACGGCAGGGCTTCGGCATCGCACAGGCCGGTGGGCAGGATCAGGCCTTCGTCGAGCAGACGGTCGCGGCCCTGGCGCAGCATCGCTTCGTTGATGTCGGTATGCACGACCATGCCGCGGTCGCCAACCTTGCGGGCAAAGGCGCGCGCGAGGTCGCCGGTGCCGCCTGCGATGTCAAGCACATAGTCGCCCGCCTTCAGGTTGGCCACGGCCACGGTGTAGGCCTTCCAGGCGCGGTGCATGCCCATCGACATCAGGTCGTTCATGATGTCGTAGCGCGAGGCAACGGAATCAAAAACGCCACGTACGCGGCTGGCCTTTTCGCCTTCGTCGACGGTCTGGTAACCGAAATGGGTGCTGCTCATCTGTGGTCTCAATGGGTCTTGCAGGAGCCGCCGGCCGCGGCCTTGGCCGACATCGGCGCATCGCGGCTGACACCGGCAGCAGCCACGCGGGCTTCGTAGTCACGCCACATTTCCTGCTGGCGCGAGCCGAGCTTGTAAAGATAGTCCCATGAGAACAGGCCGCTGTCATGGCCGTCAGAAAAGCTCGGCTGGACTGCGTAATGACCGACCTGGGCCAGCGCAGTGATCGAGACTTCGCGCTTGCCGGTCTGCAGCACTTCCTGGCCCGGGCCATGGCCCATGACTTCAGCCGAAGGGCTGTAGACGCGCATCAGCTCGAACGGGATTTGATAGCGCGCGCCATCGGAGAAGGCCACTTCAAGCATCCGCGA
>CAMDHE010000058.1 GCA_945898095.1 Roseateles toxinivorans
GCAGCTGCTGACGATGCTGAAAGCACCAGTCCAGCAGGCGGTGCTCTGGGCCGCAGCGTTGTAGTACAGCTCGCGACCATCCGGGCCGGTCGCCACGGCCTTGCCCAGGTTCAAGTTCTGATAGTAAATGCCGTCTTTGGTCCGGGTGTAAAGCCATTCGGCCCCGGCCACCAATCCGCCCCAAGGCAGCTGGGTGTCATAAGCCAGGTTCATCTTCCAGACCGAAGGCTGGCGAAGACCCGGTGCCAGCAGGTCCACCGCAGCCGCTGGCGGCACGCCGGTGATCGCCTGCTGATTGGCCGGGTCGGCACTGAAGCGCACGCTGGAACACGGCGTGCCGGTGCTGCTGCAGTTGAAATTGGACGTCGCCGTGCCGGTGTTCGAGTACGGGTTGGACAACCAGACATTGGCTGCAGCGCCCTGGAACAGGCCGAAACCGCCGCGCACCTGCGCCTGGCGCTTGTCCGCCAGATCAAGGTTGTAGTTGAAGCCCAAGCGCGGCTGCACCAGCTTCTGGCCGTCCACCGTGCGCGAGTTGTCATAGCCGAAAGCGGTCAGCGCATTGGCATTGCTCAACGGCTTGTCGCCGGAACTCGCGCTGTCGATGCGAACACCGGCCGTCAGCGTCAAACGCTTGTTGACGGTCCAGGTGTCCTGCAGGAACAGGCCCAGATTCGTCAAACTCCAATTGGCCACGCCGTCATTGATGGTCTTGCCGGCCAGCGGCAACTGCACTGTGTAGGTGCTCGGAATGCCGGCCGTGAACAGGGCCACAGGATCGGCGCCCTGGAAGGTGTAGACACCCCGGGTGTTTTGCAAGAAGGCGTTGTAGACGTCGTTCTTGCTGTAATCACCGCCGAACTTCAGCTCATGATCGTTCATGACCAGATTGCCGGCGAAATAGCCGTCCAGGGTCTTGGTGCGCAGATCGTTGAAATGGCGGCTGACTTCGGTGCCGAATACCAGTGAACGGGTGCCGGTGGCGGTGCCTGCAGGGGCCGCATTGGTATAGATCAGCGAGACCTGGGGCAGGTTCGCGTTGTTGATCGGCGCGCTGGCGTAGTCGCGATTGGACAGTTTGAATTCGGTCGAGAAGTTCGGCGTCCAGTCAGCAAACCATTGACCCACCACGGTTTCGAGCGTTTTGGCCTGTGCGTACCAGTTCGAGTTCAGCGACAGCGTACGGGTGCCCAGGTTGGCGAACTGCGGCTCGGACTGCTCGGTCTTGGCATAGCGCAGGTTGGCGCGGTGCTTGTCGTTGATGTTCCAGTCCAGCTTGAGCAGGTAGTCCTTGACCAGCAATTCGGTGCCGGTCGGCACATCGGAGCTGCCGATGTCGATGCCGTATTTGGTCTTGGCTGCAACTTGCGCTGCAGTGATCTCCGCCGGGGTGATGCCCACATTGACCAGCGAACTGCCGACCGGGCCGAAGGCCGGCGCGGTGCGCGAGCTGTGCAGTTCTTCGTAGGAGCCGAAGAAGAACAATTTGTCCTTGATGATCGGGCCACCCAGTGTGAAGCCCTTGGTATCTTCCTTGAACACCGGCGGGGCGGTGTAGCTGCCGTCCAGGCGGTTGAAACGCTTACCCGACATCGTGTCGTCGCGATAGACGTAGTAGACGCTGCCCTTGAGTTCGTTGGTGCCGGATTTGGTGACGGCGTTGATGTTGGCGCCGGTGTAACCCTGCTGCGTCACATCGTAGTTCGAGATATTGACCTGCACTGACTGAATCGCGTCGATTGAAATCGGCTGCTTGGCGGTCGGTGTGCCGTTGGCTTCCAGGCCGAAGGTGTCATTGGTGCGCACGCCGTCGATGGTGATGGCGTTAAAGCGCGAGTTCTGGCCCAGGGCCGAGATCTCGCCGCGTTCCTTGTCGGTCTGCGACAGGCGCGGGTCGGTGCGGGCGTAGTCCTGCAGATTGCGCTGGATCGAGGCCAAGCCATCGAGTTGCTGGCGACCGATGTTGGTGCCCGCACCCATGGTGGCGTTGTTGAATTTGTTGTTGGCATTGCTGCTGCCGGCGATGGTCACCGTGCTCAGCACATTGCCGCCCAGTTTCACGTCGAGCGCCAGACTTTCGGCCAATTGCAGATAGACGCCATTGCGAACTTCTTTGTCCGAACCCTTGACGACCGTGATCGTGTAGGGGCCGCCAACGCGCAGACCGCGCGCCTGATAACGGCCTTCGGAGTCGGTGATGAGATTGTTCGCTGAGCCCGACTCGAGGTGAACGATCGTGATCGCGGCGCCGCTCAAGGGCTTGCCATCAGCGCTGGTGACGCGACCGGCGATCGCGGCAGTGGTGTTCTGCGCAAATGCCGGCGCTGCGGCGACGATCGCCACGGCGACGCTCAGCGCTGTTCTTGAAAAAATCGAAAATTCCGATCTGGTATTCATGCCTGAACTCCTGAAGATGACTTGAAAATGGTAAAACTCTTGAAAATCTTGAAAATTAGCCCGTCAGTATCGAGCACGGGCGTTGGCTCAAAGACTTGGTTGGTGCTGCTTGGTAAATGAATGCAACAGAAAAAAAGTTCATATTGAATAATTAAAATATTTGTGGTAGTTCGATCCTTCATTGGGTCTATGCCGAATTTTTCGGCCCGGCATGCGCAATCATTTGCCCGAAAGCGCTTCGCCATTGGCATGAAAGTCTGCGGCAAAACGATGTCGATGTTGTGACAGCCTTGTCCTTGTGGTCGTTTGATTGCCTCTTTACAACAGCGAATAAATCAAGTGGCGGGCCTTAAGATGGCGCGCCACCTCGGAACGATTGGAGAATGCCTTGTTGAAAACTCGCCCCGGTGCTCGCGCCCTCTGCCTCGCCGCCGTATGCGCCTTGTTGCTCGTTGCCTGCGCCGCGCCCGAACGGCCCGCGCAGCCGGTCGAACTGAGCATTTTTTCGATCAATGATTTCCACGGCAATATCCAACCGAAGCTGCCGACGCCCTTGATGCCGCGCCTGCCTGATGCGAAAACTGGTGAAATCAAGGCGCAGGCTGCAGGCGGCGTGGCTCATCTGGCCACCGCGCTGGAGAAACTGCGCAGCCAGCGGACTCATTCGGTGTTTGTCGCTGCCGGGGATCTGATCGGCGCTTCGCCACAGATGTCGTCAATGCTGCAGGACGAACCGACCCTGGTGGCGATCGGGGAACTCGGTCTGGTAGCCTCGGCGCTGGGCAACCATGAGCTTGACTCAGGTCTGCCCGAGTTGCTGCGCAAGGCGCGCGGCGAATGCCCGCCCGAAGGCTGTGCCTGGGCCGGGTTCAAGGGTCCCGGCTTCCCCTACCTGGCAGCGAATCTGCTCGATGCGCAAACCGGTAAGCCGCTGCTGCCGACCCATGTGATCAAGCAGGTCGGGCCATACAAGGTGGCTTTTGTCGGTGTGGTCACCCGCGACACGCCGCGGGTCGTGGTGCCTAAAGCCATCCTCGGCCTGCGCTTTGCCGACGAGGTTGATACCTTGAACGCCATGCTGCCGCAATTGCGCGCCGAGGGTGCACAGGTGCTGGTGGCGATGATGCATGAGGGCGCCATGTACAGCGGCGCAGCCAATGATCCGGGCTATTCATGCCCGGGGCTGCAAGGCCGCGGTGTCGATATTGCCAAGAGGCTTGACCCGGCTTACGCGATCATCATCAGCGGCCATACGCATCAGGCCTATACCTGCAAGATCAACGGCCGCTTGATGGTTCAGGCCGGCAGCTATGGCGGCTGGCTGACCGAGAGCCGGTTGACGCTTGATGCCCGGGGCCAGGTGCTCGATGCGCAGGCAGTCAATTACCCGGTGTTGCAATCGATCTATGCGCCGAATCCGGCATTCGTCGCGCTGGTGCAGCGCGCTGCAGCGCTGACTGCAGCAGCCCGCACCAAGCCGGTGGCGCTGCTGACGCAGGGCGCGCAGCGCAATCCGAAAGCGCCTTTTGGCGATTCCCATCTGGGCAATCTGGTCGCCGATTCTCAACTGGCCTATGCCAGGAAACGCGGTGGGGCCGACATTGCGCTGATGAATCCTGGCGGTATCCGCGCTGACCTGACGGTCGAGCCCGGCCAGATGGTGACGATGAGCGACCTGTTCGCGATCCAGCCCTTCGGCAATGAACTGGTGGCGCTGACCTTGAGCGGTGCGCAGTTGCAAGAGTTGTTGCAGCGGCAACTGCCCAGGACCGACATAGCGCCGCGGCTCTTGCAGGTGTCGAAAAGCCTCAGCTACCAATGGCGCAGTGCCGCTGACGGTGCGGGCCAACTGCTCGAAGTGCTGGTGGATGGCAAGCTGCTTGACCTGGCGCGCGATTACCGCATCATCGTCAACAACTTCATGGCCGATGGCGGCGACGGTTTCAGCATGCTTCGTCAGGGGCGCGACCGCCAGCCGCTCGGCGTCGACGTCGATGCCTTTGTCGAACTGCTCCAGGAGAACCCTGGGGCGGTGAGCCAGGCACAGCCGGGCCGGATCCGCAAGCTTTGATATGGACAGCCCGATGACAAGGCCTGAACCGGTCAGCTTCCGGCAGGCCTTGCGCTTCTGGCTCGAGCTTGGCTGCATCAGCTTCGGCGGGCCTGCCGGACAAATTGCGCTGATGCATACCGAACTGGTCGAGCGGCGGCGCTGGATCAGCGAGAAGCGTTTTCTGCATGCCTTGAATTACTGCATGCTCTTGCCCGGCCCCGAGGCCCAGCAACTGGCGACTTATATCGGCTGGCTGATGCACAAGACCCGTGGCGGTATTGCCGCCGGCGTGCTGTTTGTGCTTCCTTCGCTGTTCTTGCTGATCCTGCTGTCGTGGATCTATCTGGCTTATGGTCAGTTGCCGGTTGTCGCCGCGATTTTCTACGGCATCAAGCCTGCGGTGACCGCGCTGGTCCTGCATGCGTCGCACCGGATCGGCAGCCGTGCGTTGAAGAATGCCTGGCAATGGGGCATTGCGGCAGCGGCATTTGTCGGGATCTTTGCGCTCGGCCTGCCTTTTCCGCTGATCTTGTTGCTGGCGGCATTGACCGGGTATTTCGGCGCAAGGCTGGCGCCGCAGTCCTTCGCGCCAGGCAGCGGGCAGGGCGCGGTCAGCCTGGACTATGGCCCGGCGCTGATCGATGACGACATGCCGACGCCGGAACATCTGATGTTTTCGCGCCAGCGCTTCTTGCTGTTGCTGCTGGTCGGCTTGGCTATCTGGTTGGCGGCGATCGGTTTGCTGCTGGGCCTTTATGGATGGCAAGGCAGCTTGACACAAATGGCCTGGTTCTTCACCAAAGCCGCGCTGCTGACATTTGGCGGCGCTTATGCGGTGCTGCCCTATGTCTACCAGGGTGCGGTCGAACAGCATCATTGGCTGAGCGCGGCGCAGATGATCGACGGCCTTGCGCTGGGTGAAACCACGCCGGGCCCCTTGATCATCGTCGTGGCCTTTGTCGGCTTTGTCGGTGGCTGGATGAATCAGGTGGCGGGGCCCCAGGCGCTGCTCCTCGGCGGCGCGCTGGCTGCCTGCGTGGCGACCTTCTTTACCTTCTTGCCTTCCTTTGTTTTCATCCTCGTCGGCGGGCCGCTGGTCGAAGCTACCCATGGCCAGCTCAGATTCACCGCGCCCTTGACCGCGATCACCGCGGCCGTGGTCGGTGTGATCCTCAACCTGGCGCTGTTCTTCGCCTGGCATGTGTTCTGGCCCCAGGGTTTTGCCGCTGCGCCTGATCTGATGTCGATGCTGATCGCAATCATGGCGCTGATCGCGCTGTTCCGTTTCAAGCTCGGCGTGTTGCCCTTGCTGGCCGCCTGTGCCGTCGCCGGCCTGCTGTTCAAACTGCTGCAATGAGCAGTCGGCGCAGTGGTGTCAGCGCAAGCCCAGCCGCATCAGGTCCTTGGCCAACTTGACACCGTCGGGCAGCCTGATCGCATCGGGCAAGCAGCCATATTGGCTGAAGCCGAAGCGTTGATAAAGCCTCACCGCAAGCAGATTGCTGCTGGTGACCGTCAGGGTGACCTGCTCGAGCCTGGATTCGGTCCGCAGCATCTGCAAGGCCTGCGCCATCAATCGGCCACCGATGCCCTGGCCCTGCCAAGCATCGCTGACCATCATGCCTTCCAGCTTCGCCAGATGCTGCACCTTGATTCTGGTTTCATGCTCGCAGCTGACCGCACCGACCATGGCGCTGCCGCTCCAGGCCACCAAGGTGAACAGATTGGCCCCACCATTGCCTCCGCTCAAACGGTTGTGGTAGCTGGCGGCATCGCGTTGCAGTTCACTCTCGGCGTCCGAGGTAAAGGCATCTGGATGCCGCGCCAGCATGGCGTCGCGCAGTTCCTTGTAGGCTTTTAGATCAGCTTGGCCGAGCAGACGGATCTGGCAATCTGCCGGGCCTGCATCACCCTCCATGGTCTTTCGAGATGGGCGGACTGCTGACATTGCGGCTTTGATCGCAGTTCAGCCGCCGATGTAGTGCATCTCGACGCGGCGTTCGCCCGAAGGGGTCTGACCTGAACCTTCGGATCGAAGTTGTGAATAGCGGTCGGCGCGCAGGCCCCAGATCTGACCGATGCTTCCTGCCAATTCACTGTCGCTGGCCTGGGCCCGCAGCAAGGCGCGCAGATCATGGCCGCGATGCGCAAACAAGCAGGTGTAGAGCTTGCCTTCGGTCGACAAACGCGCGCGATTGCAATCGCTGCAAAAAGCCTGGGTGACGCTCGAGATCAAGCCGATTTCACCCAATGCCTGCCCGTCCGAATAACTCCAGCGCTCGGCGGTTTCACCGGCGGCGCTGGCCGACAAGGGTTGCAGATCGAACTCGCTGCGCAGGTGCTGCAGCAATTCACTTGACGGCAGCACTTCGCCCATCGCCCAGCCATTGGTGGCGCCGACATCCATGTACTCGATGAAACGCAGCACCACGCCGCTGCCGAGGAAATGTCTGGCCATCGGCAGAATTTGCGAGTCGTTGGTGCCGCGCTTGACCACCATATTGACCTTGATCGGACCTAGCCCCGCCGCCTTTGCCGCTTCGATCCCTGCCAGCACTTCGCTGACTGGAAAACCGACATCATTCATGCGCTGAAAAATTTGATCGTCAATGGCATCCAGGCTGACCGTGATGCGCTGCAAGCCGGCGTCTTTCAAGCTCTGCGCCTTGCGCGCCAGCGTCGAGCCGTTGGTTGTCAGGGTCAGGTCGAGCGGCAGGCCCTCAGGCGTGCGCAGCGCCGCCAACATCTCGATCAGGCGTTCGACATGGCGGCGTAGCAGAGGCTCGCCTCCGGTCAAGCGCAGTTTTTGCACCCCATGGGCGACAAAAATCCTTGCCAGTCTGGTGATTTCCTCGAAGCTGAGCAGGTCGGCATGGGGCAGGAATTCGTATTTCTTGTCGAAAATCTGCTTGGGCATGCAATAGCTGCAACGGAAATTGCATCGGTCGGTGACCGAAATCCGCAGGTCACGCAGCGGCCGGCCGAGCGAGTCGGCGAGCAGCCCGGTCGGCTCCTGCGACCTCAGTTCCGGTAGCGCCAGTGCCTGTCTATGGTCGATCAAGGGAATGACTTTGTTTGCCATGAATGCGATTGTGCCCGCACTGCTGCTAGCCTGGCCCGTTCAGGGCTGATTTTTGGCGCTGTGGCGGGCAAATGCAGGCTGGATTGGGGTTTGTACCGAGATCAACGAGCTTGTGCCAGATCAAGACATGAATTACTATTTACCGACCGGTCGGTCAATAATGTTGGCCGATTTTTTATCGCCCCACCGAAACAGGTTTCTCATGCCAGATTCGCAAGTCCTGACCAGCCGCCAAGGCGCAGTGCTGACGCTGACCTTGAACCGTCCGACCGCATTGAACGCCTTCACCACCGTGATGCTGGTGCAATTGCGTGAGGCGCTCGAAGCAGCGGCGGCCGACAAGCAGGTCCGTTGCGTCGTGATCACAGGCGCCGGACGCGGATTTTGTGCTGGCCAGGATCTGTCCGACCCAGCAATCAAACCGGGCTTTGAGCCGGGTGATTTGCCCAAGGACATCGGCGCTTTGCTCGACAGCTGCTATCTGCCTTTGGCGCTATGCCTGCGCGCGATGCCGGTACCGGTGATCGCAGCGGTCAACGGTGTCGCCGCCGGGGCTGGTGCGAATTTCGCCCTGAGTTGCGATCTGGTGTTGGCCGGGCAGTCTGCAAGTTTCATCCAGGCTTTCGGCAAGATTGGCTTGATCCCGGATTGCGGTGGCAGTTGGCTATTGCCGCGTTTGGTCGGTCGGGCGCGTGCTCTGCAACTGACTCTGCTCGGCGACAAGCTGCCGGCCGCCGAGGCGCAAACCATGGGCCTGATCTACCGCTGCCTGCCTGACGCCGAATTGGCTGAAGCCGCACAGGCCCTGGCGCAACGCTTGAGCCTGCTGCCGGTGCTGGCGCTGGCGCAGACTCGCCAGGCCTTTGATGCCGCAGGCTTGATGGACTACGAAACAGCCTTGAAACAGGAATCTTTGCTGCAAAGCCGGCTCGGGTTTTCGGCTGATTTCCAGGAGGGCGCGGCGGCCTTCCTGCAAAAGCGCGCAGCAGTTTTCACCGATCGCTGACATGTTGACCGGACAGGAAATTGCCGAAGCGGTGCGCGACAGCATGTTCGCCAATGACCGCGTCAGCCAATCGCTGGGGTTTGAAATCCTCAGTATTTCGCCCGGTCAGGCCAGGCTGGCGATGACGGTGCGCGATGACATGCTCAACGGTTTCGACATCTGCCATGGCGGCATGATCGCGACGCTGGCCGATTCATGCTTTGCCTTCGCTTGCAACAGCCGCAATCAACTGACCGTCGCTTCGGGTTTTGCCATCGACATCGTGGCGCCAGCGCAGAAGGGCGATCGCTTGACCGCGCAGGCCAGCGAGGTGTCCTTGTCCGGCCGCACCGGCGTCTACGACATCCGGGTCAGCAACCAGCACGAGGAGTTGGTCGCCGTCTTCCGGGGGCGGTCTTATTGCATCAAGGGCAAACCGGTCATGCCCTTGGCCGGCCCGACAGTTTGAAATCAACAGGATCAGCATGAGCTTGAAAAGAATCGCCCCGGAGGGGCTCGATCCGATTGAAACCGCCAGCCTTGACGAGTTGCAGGCCTTGCAACTGCAGCGGATGCGCTGGAGCTTGCAGCATGCTTATGACCATGTGCCGCATTACCGGGCCGCTTTTGATGCCAGGGGCGTGCAGCCAGGCGATCTGAAGTCGCTCGCTGATCTGGCCTTGTTCCCGTTCACGACCAAGAAGGATCTGCGCGACAACTACCCGTTCGGCATGTTTGCGGTGCCGCGTGAGCAAGTCGCCCGCATTCACGCCTCATCGGGGACGACCGGAAAACCAACCGTGGTGGGTTACACGGCGGCCGACATCGACGTCTGGGCCGATCTGGTCGCGCGCTCGCTGCGTGCCGCCGGCACCCGTCCCGGCGACATCGTCCACATCGCTTATGGCTATGGCCTGTTCACCGGTGGTTTGGGCGCACATTACGGCGCCGAGCGTCTCGGTTGTACGGTAATCCCGATGTCGGGCGGCCAGACTGAAAAACAGGTGCAGTTGATTCAGGATTTCAAGCCCGATGTGATCATGGTCACACCCAGCTATATGCAGGTGATCATCGAGGAGTTCGCGCGTCAGGGCCTGGACGCCAGGCAATGCTCATTGCGCATCGGCGTGTTCGGCGCCGAGCCCTGGACCGAAGCGATGCGGCGCGAAATTGAAACCCGTGCCGGCATCGACGCGGTCGACATCTACGGCCTGTCCGAAGTGATGGGCCCGGGCGTTGCCAGCGAATGCGTCGAATCGAAGGATGGCCCGGTGGTCTGGGAAGACCATTTTTATCCCGAGATCATCGACCCGGAGACCGGCGCGGTGCTGCCTGAAGGCTCGGAAGGTGAATTGGTGTTTACCAGCCTGTCCAAGCAGGCGCTGCCTATCATCCGCTACCGCACCAGAGATCTGACCCGCTTGCTGCCGCCGACCTCGCGCAGCATGCGTCGCATGGGCAAGATCGTCGGCCGCAGCGACGACATGCTGATCATTCGCGGCGTCAATATGTTCCCGACGCAGATCGAGGAATTGGTGCTGCAGGAGCCGCTGTTGTCAGGGCAGTACCAGTTGCTGATCACCAGGCAAGGCCCGCTCGATGCGGTCGAGGTGCGTTGCGAGTTGCGGCCTGAAGCTGTCGGCGCTGAAATCGGCGTGATTGTCCAGTCGCTGCAGCACCGGATCAAGACGCTGGTCGGCGTCTCGACCAAGGTCAGCGTCGGAGCGCCAGATTCGATTGAACGCACGCTGGTCGGCAAGGCCAGGCGCGTGATCGATCAGCGCCCCAAGGCCTGAAGAGGAAAAAACCATGTACACACAAGCAATGAGCGTGGGCCAGCAGGATCTGGCGGTGCAAGCCACCAACAACGAGGACGCGCAGCGCGAAGCGGCTTTCGAAGCGCGGATTGCGGCCGGTGAATTCATCGAGGCCAAGGACTGGATGCCTGAGCATTACCGCAAGACGCTGGTGCGCCAGATCAGCCAGCATGCGCATTCCGAGATCGTCGGCATGCTGCCCGAAGGCAACTGGATTTCGCGTGCGCCGACGCTCAAGCGCAAGGCAATCCTGCTGGCCAAGGTCCAGGACGAAGGCGGCCATGGCCTGTATCTGTACGCAGCCGCAGAGACCTTGGGCACCAGCCGTGACCAGATGTTCGACGCCTTGCATTCGGGCAAGGCCAAGTACAGCTCGATCTTCAATTACCCGACCTTGAGCTGGGCCGACATTGGCATGATCGGCTGGCTGGTCGACGGCGCGGCGATCATGAACCAGGTGCCGCTGTGTCGCTGCTCGTTTGCCCCCTACGCGCGGGCGATGATCCGCGTTTGCCGTGAAGAAAGTTTCCATCAGCGCCAGGGCTATGAAGCGCTGCTGGTGATGATGCGCGACGGTAGCGCAGCTCAAAAAGAAATGGTCCAGGACGCGGTGAACCGCTGGTGGTGGCCGTCGCTGATGATGTTCGGCCCGGCGGACAAGGATTCGCCGAACTCGGAGCAGTCGATGCGCTGGGGCATCAAGCGGATTTCCAATGACGAGCTGCGCCAGAAATTCGTCGACGCGACGATTCCGCAGGCGCAATTGCTCGGCGTGACCGTGCCGGATCCCGATTTGCAATGGAATGCCGAGCGCGAGGCCTACGACTTCGGCGCCATCGACTGGTCGGAATTCTGGCGCGTCGTCGGCGGCGATGGCCCCTGCAACCGCGAGCGTCTGGCCCAGCGTGTCAAAGCCTGGGAAGCGGGCGCCTGGGTGCGCGAAGCCGCCCTGGCCCATGCGAAAAAGCAAGGCGAAAGACAAACCCAAAGGATGGCAGCATGAGTGAGCAGGCGGCGGTGGAATGGCCTTTGTGGGAAGTGTTCGTGCGCAGCAAGGCCGGGCTCGATCACAAACATTGCGGCAGTCTGCATGCGGCCGACGCCAAGATGGCGGTGCAGATGGCGCGCGAGGTCTACACCCGGCGGCAGGAGGGCTGCAGCATCTGGGTCGTGCCGTCGAACCAGATCACCGCATCCGACCCCGGTGAGAAGAGTAATTACTTCGACCCGATGGAAGACAAGGTGTACCGGCACCCGAGCTTTTATCAGCTGCCCGATGCCATCAACCATATGTAGGCCGGCGATGTCTGAAGCTTCCATCAAGGTGGGTCATCAACCTGCCGTGCAATACCTGCTGCGGATCGGCGACAGCTGCCTGATTCTTGGCCAGCGCCTGGGCGAATGGTGCGGCCATGCGCCGGTGCTCGAAGAGGATCTGGCCCTGAGCAATATGGCGCTCGACCTGATCGGGCAGGCGCGTGCCTTGCTGACCCATGCGGGGGACCTCGACGGTCAAGGGCATGACGAAGACCAACTGGCCTTCCTGCGCGACGAGCGTCAGTACCTGAACCCGGTGCTGATGGAATTGCCCAATGGCTTCGAGGCCAGCCACGACTTTGCTTTCATGCAAATGCGCAATTTTGCGGTGTCGACCTGGCTGCTGCTGCTTTACATGAGGTTGCAGCGGTCGAGCGATGCAGGGCTGGCCGCGATCGCTGCCAAAGCCGTCAAGGAAGCGGCCTATCAGCAGCAACATGCGGCTGACTGGGTCGTGCGGCTCGGCGATGGCACGCCGGAGTCGGCGGCGCGAATGCAAACGGCTTTGCAGCAACTCTGGCCTTATTTCAATGAATTGTTCGAGGCGGATGCGGTTGACGCGGCGGCGGCTGCCCAGGGCCTGGGCCCGGCTTGGTCGGAGTTGTTGCCTGAATGGCAGGCCCATCTGGCGGAAGTCTTGAGCGACGCAGGGCTGACCTTGCCCAAGGCCAGTGCTTTCATGTCGAGTGGCAAGCGCGGCATCCATAGCGAACATATGGGCCATTTGCTGGCTGAGCTGCAATACCTGCAACGTGCGTTTCCAGGCGGTCGCTGGTGACGGCTTCCCCGCTGCAAAATACCTGTGGCCGCCTCGATGCTGCCTGGGAAGTCCTGCGCCAGATTCCCGACCCGGAAGTGCCGGCGATTTCGCTTTGCGATCTGGGCATCGTGCGCGATCTGCGCGAGACCGCCGGCGGCCTTGAAGTCGTGCTGACGCCGACCTATTCGGGCTGCCCGGCGACCGACTTGATCCAGGATGATGTACGCGCCGCGTTGGCGGCCTTTGGCGAAATCAGCATCATCATGCAGCGTGCGCCGGCCTGGACGAGCGACTGGATCAGCGCCGAAGGACGCGACAAGCTACGCGCCTACGGCATTGCGCCACCGGGTCCGGCCGCGGTCTCTGCGGGCCAGCCGATCCGCCTGGTGCACCGGGCCGCGCTGACGCAACTGGCCTGTCCGCGCTGCGGCTCCTTGCAGACCGAAAAGCTCGCGGCTTTCGGTTCCACCGCTTGCAAGGCGCTGTATCGCTGCCTGGCCTGCGCCGAACCGTTCGAGTATTTCAAACCGATCTGAGACCGCGACGCCCATGAGCCTCCACTTCCATCCGCTGACCGTCAGCGCAATCACGCCTGATACCGACGAGGCGGTGATCGTCAGCTTGGCTGTTCCGCCCGAACTCGCCGAGGCCTTCCGGTTTGAACCCGGGCAATACCTGACCTTCCGGCATCAAGTGGCGGGGCAGGAACTGCGCCGCTCCTATTCGATCTGCTCGGCTGTGGGAGAGGCTGAATTGCGCGTTGGCGTGCGCCGGGTCGATGGCGGTGTGTTTTCGACCTGGGTCAATCGCGAATTGAAGGTCGGCGATCCGATTGAATCCTATCCACCGCAGGGCCGTTTCGGCTTGGCTGGCGCCCCTGGCAAAGCCCGCCATGGCCTGGGCATAGCCGCCGGTTCTGGCATCACACCGATTCTGTCGATCATGAAGACCATGCTGGCGCGCGAGCCAGGCAGCCGCTTCACGCTGATTTATGGCAACCGCAGCCAGGCTTCGACGATGTTCAAGGAAGAGCTCGAGGACCTGAAAAACCGCTATATGACGCGGCTGTCGCTGCATGCCCTGTTCTCGCGCGAGCAAGTCGATTCGCCTTTGCTGGCCGGGCGCATCGATGGTGCCAAGGTCAGCGAGTTCCTGCGCACCTTGGTCCCGGTGGCGGGGATTGATCAGGCCTATATCTGCGGCCCCTTGCAGATGAACGAGCAGGCTGAAGCCGCCTTGCGCGCCGCCGGCCTGGCTGAAGAATTGATCCATGTCGAGCGCTTCGGCACAATCGAAACCCAGGCCGGCAAGGCGCCGCCGCATCAAACCCAGGCCGGCGATGCCGACAGCGCAAGCGTTCTGGTGATCCGCGACGGTATCAGCCGCGAAATCGAATTCTCCAGGTCCGATGCCAGTCTTCTTGGCGCTGCCATTCGCGCTGGCATCGATCTGCCTTTTTCATGCAAGTCGGGAGTTTGCTCGACTTGCCGCTGCAAATTGCTCGAAGGCGAAGTCCGTATGGACAAGAACTTTGCGCTCGACAAGCGCGAGTTGGCCGCCGGCTTCATCCTCAGTTGCCAGTCGCACGCGCTGACGGCGCGGCTGGTGATCTCGTTCGACGAGCGCTGACATGGCCAGGGGACGCGCCGCCGGATTCGAGCTGCAACGCGAGGAGATCCTCGCTGCGGCTGCCAATTTGTTTGCGCAGCAGGGCTATCCTGGCACTTCGATGAATGAAGTGGCGCTGGCCTGCAAGGTATCGAAGGCGACGCTGTATCACTACATGCGCGACAAGCACCAGTTGTTGATGCAGATCTGTGAGACCCATGTGCAAAGCCTGGCTAAACTGGTCGCTGTGGTGGCTTCGCAGGAGCTGGCACCTGAAGCCCATCTGCGTGAATTGATCATGAGTTTTGTTCAGGCGTATGGCAAGGCGCAAAACCAGCACCGCGTGCTGACCGAGGATATGAGGTTTCTCGAAGCCGAAGATCAAGCGCGGCTGCGTCAGGTCGAACGCCAGGTGGTGTCGGCATTTGCCGATGCTATCGCAGCGGTCAGGCCTGAACTGCATGGCGCCAATCTGGATAAACCGTTGACCATGCTTTTGTTCGGCATGATCAATTGGACCTTCACCTGGCTTCAGCCGGGTGGCAAGCTGACTTACGATGCGATGGCGCCAATTGTGGCGGATCTTTTTTTTGGTGGACTCGGCGCGGTGCAAACACCGGCAGCCTCGATTGAATAGCAACCCTAGGAGACGAGTATGAAGATGATCAAGATGGTTTGTGCCGCAGCTGCGGCTTGTCTGGCCCTTGGCGCCCAGGCTGACGTCAATGTTGGCGTGGTCGTTTCGGCCACCGGGCCGGCTGCATCGCTGGGCATTCCGGAGAAAAACACCCTGAGCCTTCTGCCAGCGACCATCGGGGGGCAAAAGGTCAATTACTTCGTTCTTGACGATGCCTCCGACACCACCGCGGCGGTGGCCAATACGCGCAAGCTGATCACCGAGCACAAGGTCGACGTGATCATCGGCTCGACCATCACGCCGAATTCTTTGGCCATGATCGACGTGGTGGCAGAGTCGGCCACGCCGATGATTTCGATGGCAGCTTCGGCACGCATCATCGAACCGGTCGACGCCAAGAAGCGCTGGGTGTTCAAGACCCCGCAGAACGACATCATGATGGCGCTGGCGATCGTCCAGCACATGGCCGCCGCTGGCGTCAAGACGGCCGGATTCATCGGCTTTGCCGATGCCTATGGTGAAGGCTGGTACCAGGAGTTCACCAAGATCGCGGCGATCAAGGGCTTGCAGGTGGTGGCTTCTGAGCGCTACAACCGGGCCGACACCTCGGTGACTGGCCAGGTACTGAAGATCATCGCTGCCAAACCCGATGCGGTGCTGATCGCCGGTTCGGGCACGCCGGCTGTGCTGCCGCAAAAGACGCTGAAAGAGCGCGGCTATGCCGGCAAGTATTACCAGACCCATGGCGTCGCCAACAACGACTTCCTGCGCGTTGGCGGCAAGGATGTGGAGGGCACCTTCCTGCCTTCGGGCCCGGTGCTGGTAGCGGCCCAGTTGCCTGCAGATCATCCCTTGAAGAAGAGCGCGCTGGACTATGTGTCGGCTTATGAAGCCGCATTTGGCAAAGGCACGGTATCGACCTTCGGTGGCCATGCCTGGGACGCCGGGCTGCTGCTGAAATCAGCCTTGCCGGTAGCTTTGAAGAACGCACAACCCGGCACGCCGGCATTTCGCGCGGCCCTGCGCGATGCGCTTGAGACCGTCAAGGAATTGCCAGGTGCACATGGCGTATTCAATATGTCGGCCACAGATCACCTGGGCCTGGATCAGCGCGCTCGCGTGATGGTGAAGATCGAGAACGGCGCCTGGAAATTGGTTCCCTGAGCTGTATGCCGCTAGCCGCGTCAGCGACTGGCGGCTTGATTCTTGAAGGCCAGTCATGTCCATAGCAACTCCGATTCTTCAAAGCCTGATCGCCAACCGCTGGGTCGGCAGTCAGCCCGCAAGTTCGCTGCGCAGCGCGATCAATGGCCGCACCGTGGCATCGACTCATGCCGATGCGATTGACTTTGGCGAGTCGCTGGACTATGCGCGCGGGACTGCATTGCCGGCCTTGTTGCAGCTCGATTTCCAGCAGCGCGCTTCGATCCTGAAGGCGCTGGCCGCTTACCTGCTGGAGCGAAAGGAGTTGCTCTACGCGATTTCTGCGCATAGCGGTGCCACCCGGGCCGATTCCTGGATCGACATCGAAGGCGGCATCGGGACCTTGTTCGCCTATGCCGGCATCGGCCGGCGCGAGCTGCCTTCTGCCAAGGTTTTGCATGAAGGCCCGGCCGTCGCTCTGGGCAAGGACGGGCAGTTCCTCGGCACCCATATCCTGGTCCCGAGGCAGGGCGTGGCAGTCCATATCAACGCCTTCAATTTCCCCATCTGGGGCATGCTGGAAAAGTTCGCGCCTTGCTTCCTCGCCGGCATGCCGGCCATCATCAAGCCCGCCAGCTCGACCAGTTATATCGCCGAAGCGGCGATGCGCTTGATCCAGCAATCGGCGCTGCTGCCAGCCGGCAGCCTGCAATTGATCATTGGCAGTTCGGGCGACCTGCTCGACCGTCTGCAAGAGACCGATGTCGTCACCTTCACCGGTTCGGCCGATACCGCAGCGATGCTGCGCGTCAATGCCAATCTGATCCGCCGCAGCATCCCGTTCAACGGCGAGGCCGACAGCCTTAACTGCGCGATCCTGGCGCCTGACGTGACGCCGGATGACCCTGAATTTGACTTGTTCATCAAGGAAGTGGCGCGCGAGATGACGGCCAAGACCGGGCAGAAATGCACCGCGATCCGCCGCGCCATCGTGCCCCGCCAGCATCTCGATGCAGTGGCGACTGCCTTGCGCTTGCGTCTGTCCCAGGTCAAGGTCGGCGACCCGGCGCTTGAAGGCGTGCGCATGGGGGCCCTGGCTTCCAGAGCGCAGCAGCATGATGTTGCCGAGCGCTTGCTGTTGCTGAGTCAAGGCAACGAGATTGTCTTTGGCGCAGGCGACGGCTTCGCACCGCTGGGTGAGGGCGTGGCCGAGGGCGCGTTCTTCGCGCCGACGCTCTTGCTCTGCCGGGACGGCTTTGCCAACGATGTCGTGCATCAGGTCGAAGCCTTCGGCCCGGTCTCGACCCTGATGCCTTATGACGATCCCGACCAAGCGCTGCAACTCGCCGCCAAGGGCCGCGGCAGCCTGGTCGGTTCGGTCATCACCAAGACGCCGGCGATCGCTGCCCGCTTCGTCCACCATGCGGCGGCTTTTCATGGGCGCATGCTGGTGCTTGATCGCGATGCAGCCAGGGAATCGACCGGGCATGGCTCGCCGCTGCCTCAGCTCAAGCATGGCGGCCCGGGCCGTGCCGGGGGCGGCGAAGAGCTCGGCGGCATCCTGGCGGTCAAGCATTACCTGCAGCGCTGTGCGGTCCAGGGCTCGCCGTCGATGCTGACCGCGATAACCGGCGAATACCAGCGCGGTGCCCGGGTCAAGGAGGGTCCGGTTCATCCCTTCCGCAAGCATTTCGAAGAGATCGAAGTCGGCGATTCGCTGTTGACCCATCGGCGCACGGTCACCGAGGCCGACATTGTCAACTTCGGCGGCGTCTCGGGTGACTATTTCTATATGCATTTCGATGCGATCGCGGTCAAGGACACCCAGTTCGGCCAGCGCATTGCCCATGGCTATTTCGTGCTGTCAGCGGCGGCCGGTCTGTTCGTTTCGCCCGCACCCGGCCCTGTGTTGGCCAATTACGGCCTCGATCAACTGCGCTTCGTCAAGCCGGTCGCGATCGGCGACACAATCCAGGCGCGGCTGACCTGCAAGCGCAAGACTGACCGTGGCAATCGCCCCGATCAGCCCCCGCAAGGTGTGGTCGCCTGGGATGTGCAGGTCTTGAACCAGCATGGTGAAATCGTCGCCAGCTACGATATCCTGACCCTGGTGGCCAAGCTCAAGCCCTGATGGCTGTTCGATCCGGCGCTACGAGCTCACCGCTGGACCAGTATTCACGGAGGAAATTCGATGTCAAGTTTCAAAAAAATATCACTGGCCATCTTTGTTTGTGCCGGGGTCCTGTCAGGTTGCGCGAGTCCGTCCGGCACAACCGGGCCGGGTCAATTGCAGGCCGAAGAAGAACCCAACCAGAAGTCATTTGTCACCGGCTCGCGACTTCCTGTGAAGAACGGCAAGGGCATCGAATATGTCAAGGGCATCAGCAAACAGGGTTTTGCCGAGGACATGATGCACAGCAAGTCGCCCAAGACTGAGGGCAACTGAGGCGATTGATTCGTTGAGCTGATTTGCTATGGCTTGGCGCTGGCAAATACCACCAGCGCATCGATGTCGGCATCGCTCAGAGCGCGCGCAGCGCTGCCCATCGTGACGTCGAGATCAGCCCTTGCACCTGAACGCAAATTCTTCAGCTGCAATGCCATGTAATCGGCGGATTGGCCGGCAATCCTCGGCACATGTTTCTGGTCCTGCAGATTTTCACCAGCCGAGCAGGCGCATCGGATCTCTTGCTCAGTTGCCGATCTCGAAACGCAGACCGGCATGGGCTTGCAAGCGCTGCACCAGCGTCATGCCCATCGCCGCTCCCGGCGTCCAGACGCCGCCGGCGGTGACTGCCGAACTGCATTCTTTCGCCAGGCCGATTGCGGCTTGGACAATCATCTTCGAAGTCGATCCATAGCCAGGGTCGCGATCGCCGCAGACGCTGGCGCTGAGCGTCTGGCGGTCAGCGGTCTCGCCGCTGAACAGGATCTCGTAGCGCCCCGCTTCGCGCTGCTGCAAGCTCGGTCCTTGGCCTGGCTTGGGTAGAAAAAATCTGCGCAGCAGCGCGCGCGCCGGGCCAAAGCCGAGCAGCGCATTCTGGATTCTTGCATTGCGTGCCATGGCCCTGGCGCGCTTCTCGCCCCTTGGGCCATCGCCGGTCAGCATGCGCTCGTCATATTCGAAGTTCTGGCCCCAGGGGTGACCGAGCAAGGCATTGCTGCGATGCACGTTCTTGGTGTTGATCGGCGCCATGATGAAGGGACCGGTCCAGGACTCGGCCTGCGAGTCGTAGGCTGCAGAATCGCCTTCCGGCTGTTCGGGCCCGCGAAATCCCGGCGTCAATGCGAACGGATCGGCCAGAACCCGCTGCAGCGCCGGGTTGCGACCAATCTGCTCGAAGGTCGCCAAGGCACTGGCCACCGTGCCTCCCGACATGCCGCCCTTCATCACGCGAACCCGGCCGCGCACACGCTGCAGCGGCTTGCCGAAACGGCGCAACGATTCGTCCTGCAGGAAAAGTACGCCGAGTTCAAAGGGGATCGAATCGAATCCGCATGAAAAAACGATGCGCGCACCGCTGGCCCGGGCCGGCGCTGCAAGCCGGGGGATCATTTCTTGCATCCAGCCGGGTTCGCCGCAAAGGTCGACATAGTCGGTACCATTTGCCGCGCAGGCCAGCACCAGTTTTTCGCCATGTATTTGGTAAGGGCCTACCGTGCTGATGACCACGCGTGTCTGGCCGGCCAGCTTGGCCATCGAGGCGGAGTCGTTTGCATCGGCTGCAATCAAGGGCAAGCTGTCCGTTGCCCCGATCAGCGTTCTGACCTCGCTGAGCTTGGCCAGGCTGCGCCCGGCCAGCGCCCATTTCAGATCTTTGCCGGCGCCGCTCTGCAGGTTTTCGGCGATCAGGCGGCCGGTGAAACCGCTGGCACCGAAGACGATCAGGTCGAACGGCCGCTCGGTGTTATTGCTGTTCATTCTGGATATGTACCAGGCAATAGGATGTCACGCGTGACGGTCTGCAACTGCGTATGGCCGCTGAAAGCCATCGTCACGTCGAGCTCTTTGTGGATGATCTGCAGCGCCTTGGTGACACCGGCCTCGCCCAGCGCGCCCAAGCCGTAGACCATCGCCCGGCCAATCATCGTGCCGCGGGCGCCCAAGGCCCAGGCCTTCAACACGTCCTGGCCGCTGCGGATGCCGCCGTCCATCCAGACCTCGAGCTTGTCGCCGACGGCCGCCACAATCGCCGGCAGCGCCTCGATGCTGCTTTGCGCGCCGTCGAGTTGGCGACCGCCATGGTTGCTGACAACGATGGCGTCAGCCCCGCTGGCGACCGCAAGCTTTGCGTCTTCCACATCCATGATGCCCTTCAGGATCAGTTTGCCGCCCCATTGCTGCTTGACCCATTCGATATCGGCCCATGACAGGGTCGGGTCGAACTGCTCGTTGGTCCAGGCGGCCAGCGAGTTCATATTGCTGACGCCTTTGACATGGCCGACCAGATTGCGGAAAGTATGTCGATTGGTGCCGGCCATGCCCAGGCACCAACGCGGCTTGGTCATCAGGTTGATGATGTTGGCCAGCGTCGGCCGCGGAGGGGCGGTGAGGCCGTTCTTCAGGTCCTTGTGGCGTTGACCGATCACCTGCAGGTCCAGGGTCAGTACCAAAGCAGAGCAGCGCGCGACCTTGCAGCGCTCGATCATGCGCGCCATCGCGTCGCGGTCGCGCATCATGTAGAGCTGAAACCAGAACGGCGCGCTGGTGTGGGTGGCGATGTCCTCGATCGAGCAGATGCTCATGGTGCTCAAGGTGAATGGAATGCCGAACTTCTCTGCCGCTCTGGCCGCGTGAATTTCGCCATCGGCATGCTGCATGCCAGTGAGACCCACCGGGGCGATGCAAACCGGCATCCTGACGTCGATGCCGACCATCTGGGTGGCCGTGCTGCGGTTTTCCATGTTCACCGCAACGCGCTGGCGCAGCTTTATTTTCTGGAAATCGCTTTCGTTGGCGCGGTAGGTGCTCTCCGTCCAGCTGCCCGAATCGGCATAGTCATAGAACATGCGCGGCACACGTTTCTTGGCCAGAACACGCAAATCTTCGATGCAGGTGATGACGGGCATGGGACTTCCTTGCTGTTGGGTTTGCTGGATGCTAACTGTTTCGCCAGGAACGGCCTCGAATCGCGGTTAGCATTCCCGCCCATGAACTGGCCTTATGAATTGCAGATCGGTTGGCGTTATACGCGCGCTGGCAAAGGCGGGCGGCGCAACCGCTTCATCTCCTTTATTTCCGGCGTTTCGATGCTCGGCATTGCCTTGGGCGTGGCCGCGCTGATCATTGTGTTGTCGGTGATGAATGGATTCCAGAGCGAGGTGCGCGACCGCATGTTGTCGGTGATCGCCCATGTCGAAGTGCTCTCTGCGCAGGGCCAGGCCTTGCCTGATTGGCAAGCGACTGCTCGGCAGGCTGGCGAGAACAAGGCTGTCGTCGGCGCTGCGCCCTTCGTCGCGGCCCAGGCCTTGATCGCGCGGGGTGACGAGATGCGCGGCGCCATCATTCGAGGTATTTCACCGGCCGACGAGGCGACGGTGACGCCGCTCGCCGCACAGCTGAAGGACGGCGTACTTGGCCGCTTGAAGGCTGGCGAATGGGGCATCGTGCTCGGTAGGGAGTTGGCGCGCGGCCTCGGCGTGCATGTCGGCGACAAGATCACGCTGGTGGCTCCAGGCGGACAGGTGACACCGGCCGGCGTCGTGCCCAGGCTGAAGCAATTCACGCTGGTCGGCACCTTCAATGCAGGGCATTATGAATATGACAACGGCATGGCGCTGATCCATGTCGAAGATGCGGCCAAGTTGTTCCGCGTTGCCGGGCCGACCGGTGTGCAGTTGAAGCTGCGCGATGTGCATCAGGCGCGTAGCGTCGCGCAGGCCTTGGCGCAAAGCCTCGGCCCGGATGTCGTCGTGCGCGACTGGACAAGAACCAACGCCAACTGGTTTGAAGCGGTGCAGGTCGAAAAGCGCCTGATGAGCATCATCCTGACCCTGATCGTCGCGGTAGCAGCTTTCAATCTGGTCTCGACCCTGGTGATGACGGTGACAGACAAGCAGGCCGACATCGCCATATTGCGCACGCTGGGTGCAAGCCCGCGCTCGATCATGGCGATCTTCATGGTGCAGGGCGCTACATCCGGGGTCATCGGCACGCTTTCGGGCGTTGGCATGGGCCTGCTGGTGGCGGTCAATCTCGACCTGATCGTGCCGCTGATCGAGCGGGCATTGAATGTCAGCTTTTTGCCCGGCAGCATCTACCTGATCAGCCATATGCCCAGCGACCCGCAGCGCAGTGATATTTTGCCGATCGCCTTGACCTCGCTGGTGCTGGCTTTTCTGGCAACGATCTACCCGAGTTGGCGCGCCAGTCGCGTGCAACCTGCCGAGGCGCTGCGCTATGAATGATCATGTGCTGCTGGGCCAGAGCCTGACAAGACGCTTCAGCGAGGGTGGGCTCGATGTGACGGTGCTGACCGGCGTCGACATCGCGGTGCAGCGCGGCCAGACCTTGGCCGTCGTCGGTGCTTCCGGGTCGGGCAAGTCGACGCTGCTGCACCTGCTGGGTGGGCTGGATCGACCGACGTCAGGCCATGTGTCCTTGATGGGACGGCAACTTGGCGCGATGGGCGAGCCTGAACTCGGCCGCTGGCGCAATCAGCATCTCGGCTTTGTCTACCAGTTCCACCATTTGCTGCCTGAATTCAGCGCGCTCGACAATGTCGCGATGCCCTTGCGTATCCGCCGCATGCCACAGGTTCTGGCGCGCCAGACTGCCGCGGCAATGCTGGCCCGGGTCGGCTTGTCGGCCCGGTTGATGCACCGGCCTTCTGAGTTGTCCGGCGGTGAGCGCCAGCGGGTGGCGATTGCCAGGGCGCTGGTGACCAAGCCGGCCTGTGTGCTGGCTGACGAGCCGACCGGCAATCTCGACCGCAGCACCGCCCAAGCGGTGTTCGAGTTGATGCTGGAACTGGCCCGTGATCAGGGCACGGCGTTTGTGCTGGTGACGCACGATCAAGGCCTGGCCGCGCAATGCCAGAGCCAGCTCAGCCTCATCGGTGGGCAATCCATGGCACCTAAGTGATAGCCTCTCCTAACCATTTCCTCCAGGTTCCAACTTGAACAAGATCCGCTTCATTCTCAAGATCAGCTGCCCTGACCAGGCCGGCATCGTCCACGCGGTCAGTGGCGTTCTGCTCGCCAAAGGCGGCAATATCCTGACTTCGGCCCAGCATGGAGACGCTGACCACAGCCGTTTTTTCATGCGCATCGAGTTCGAATGCAACGCCGATGTGGCGCTCGAAGAATTGCGTGCGGCTTTCGAGCCATTGGCCACGAAACTGCAGATGGAATGGACCTTGGTGGCGCGCGAGGCCAAGACCCGGGTCCTGCTGCTGGTGTCCAAGCTGGGTCATTGCCTGAACGATCTGCTGTTTCGCGTGCAGACCGGGCATTTGCCGATCGAGATTCCTGCCATCGTTTCGAATCACCGTGATTTTTACCAACTGGCCGCGTCGCACGATATTCCCTTCCATCATTTCCCGCTGCTGAATTCCACCGAAGAACAAAAGCAGTTGCAGGAACGCAGGATCCGTGAAGTGGTCGAGGAAAACCGCATCGACCTGGTGGTGCTGGCTCGCTATATGCAGATTCTTTCACCCGAAATGTGCGAATACCTGGCAGGCCGGGCGATCAATATCCACCATAGCTTTTTGCCCAGTTTCAAGGGTGCCAAGCCCTATCACCAGGCTTATCAGCGCGGCGTCAAGTTGATCGGAGCCACTGCCCATTACGTCACCTCGAATCTGGACGAAGGCCCGATCATCGAGCAGGAAATTGCTCGCATCGACCACAGCCTGGCGCCCGAGCAACTGGTTGCAATGGGCCGCGATGTGGAATGCGTCACTTTGGCGCGGGCGATTCAATGGCATGCCGAACACCGCGTGCTGCTGAATGGCAACCGCACGGTGGTGTTCCGCTGAAGACAATGCGTCCATGTGGATAGACAGCCACTGCCATCTTGACGCGCCAGAGTTTGATGCAGATCGCGCGGCGGTAGTCGAACGCGCCCGAGCCGCCGGGGTCAGCCAGATCGTATTGCCGGCAGTTGCCGCGGCGGATTTTGAACGGGTGCGCGAACTTGCCCATCAACATCGTTTTTCCTATGCCCTCGGTATCCACCCGCTGCGAGTGATGCAGGCACAGGACGCTGACCTGGCAAGGCTGGATCAATTTCTTGAACGCCACAAGGGCGACCCGCGGCTGGTAGCGGTCGGCGAGATCGGACTCGATTTCTTTGTTCCTGGGATCGACCTTGAAAGGCAGCAGTTCTTCTATGCTGAGCAGCTGAAATTGGCGCGGCGTCATCGGTTGCCGGTGTTGCTGCATGTGCGCCGCAGCGCCGACCAGTTGCTGAAGGGTTTGCGGCGTACCCCGGTCAGCGGGGGCCTAGCCCATGCGTTCAATGGCAGTCTGCAGCAGGCGCTGGCCTTCGTCGCCTTGGGTTTTCGCCTCGGCTTCGGCGGCACGTTGACGTTTGAGCGTTCCTTGCAGATCCGCCGCCTTGCCCAGGCTTTGCCCGATTCATCAATAGTGCTGGAAACCGATGCCCCCGACATGCCTCCGCATTGGCTGTACCGGACGGCGGCGCAAAGAAATGAAGGCTTGAGCGCACGCAATGAACCTGCCGAGTTACCGAAAATTGCTGCGATATTGGCTGAGATTCGCGGCTGGACTTTGGTGCAAACCGCCGCGATCACGACGGCCAATACGCTGGCGGCCTTGCCCAGGCTGACGCTGCTGACGTCTGATCCAATTGGCTGAAACGCGCTTGCAGGGCCTAGCGCCGCAGACGGCAGCGGATACGAGGCTGCTGTTGCTGGGCAGTTTTCCTGGCGTCGCCTCGCTGCTGGCGCAGCAATATTACGGACATCCGCGCAACCAGTTCTGGCGTTTGCTCGGGCAGACGCTGGATTTGCCGCTGGCGGAATGCGCATACCCGGACCGGCTGGCATTGCTGCGCAGCGCAAGGGTCGGTCTATGGGATGTGATCACCACGACGCAACGCCGCGGCAGTCTGGACAGCCAGATCCGCGCGCCCCATGGCAGCGACTTGTCGGGTCTGCTTGGCCAACTGCCGGAGTTGCGGGTGATCGCCTTCAATGGCGGAACTGCTGCGCGTCTTGGAATACGCCATTTGGGTTTGCTGGCAGTGAACTACCGCATCATGGCGCTGCCGTCGAGCAGCCCGGCCTACACCTTGCCTTTTGATGACAAACTTGTCGCCTGGCGGGAAATCGCTGTGCAACTCAACGATGGATAGGCTGTGAGCAAAACTAAAAAGATCAAATGGGCACCGGCCACATTGTCAGAATATGACGGGGTAAGGTATTTGCACCTTGACTCGATCTGGGTGCAAGGGGCGATGCGAATCCGCAAGCCGCACAAACTCGAGCTTGAATATATTCAGCGCATGATGGTCTGGATGCTTTGGCGTGAGAGTGAATCGCTACGTGAAGGCCACGCCGTGCAACTGGGTCTGGGTGCGGCGGCTATCACGCGCTTTTGTCACAAGCTGCTGCGCATGCGCACCACAGCGGTGGAGATCAATCCGACGGTGATCGTTGCTTGCCGGGCCTGGTTTCATCTGCCCGAGGATGACGCAAGGCTGAGCATCATCAACGACGATGCGGCACATTGGGTCGCCCGGACAGAACAATTGCAATCGGCGCAGGTGCTCAATGTGGATCTTTACGACCATGACGCTGCATCGCCAGTCCTGGATGACGAGGAGTTCTATGCCAACTGCCATGGATTGCTGGCCGACGGGGGGCTGATGACGGTGAATCTGTTCGGACGTGATGCCAGCTTCGCCCGTAGCGCCGCGCGCATCGCCAAGGTCTTCGGATCTGATCAGGTCTGGAGTCTTGCGCCAACGAAGGAAGGCAATACCATCGTGGTGGCAGCGCGTGGCGTGCAAATCCCTGGCCGCGAAGAACTCGAGCGCCGCGCTGCCAATATCGAAACGCTGTTCGAACTACCTGCGCGTAAATGGCTGCGCCTGGTACAGCCCTTGCCGCTGAGCATCATCAGCCAGCTGGGAACCTAGACCCAGCCATGGGCAAGCCGGCGGTCCGAGTTGGCTCAGAAAGCCGGCACCCCGGCCGGCTCGAATGGCGGACGCTGCTGCATTGGATGCTTGAGGATGGGTTGATCGACGAAGATCAGCTGAAACGGACCGAAGCGCGATTTACTGCCGGCGACAGTTCGCTTCACCCGCTGGTCAGGCTCGGTAATCTGGGCTTGACCCGGCAAGACAGCGGCAAACCGCTCGATGTCGATGCCTTGACCGAATGGCTGGCCCGGCATGTTGAGCTACCCTTTATTCGCATCGATCCGCTGACGGTCGATGTGGGGCGGGTGGCAGACATCATGTCGATGGCTTATGCGCAGGCCAAGCGCTGCCTGCCGGTGCAGATTGGACTCAATGAGGTCACGATCGCGACCTCTGAGCCACTTGATACGGGATGGGTAGCGGAGATCGAGTCGCATAGTCGCAAGGCGATCAAGCTGGTGCTGGCCAGCCCGATCGATATTGCCCGCTACACGACCGAATTTTTTACTTTGGCGCAATCAGTACGTGCCGCAGAGAAGGCAGGCTCGTCGGCCCAGGCGGCCAACTTTGAACAGTTGGTTGAGCTTGGTCGCAGCAACAAGCAATTGGATGCCAATGACCAAGGCGTGGTTCAAGTCGTCGATTGGCTGTGGCAATACGCGTTTGATCAGCGCGCCAGTGATATTCATCTGGAGCCGCGGCGCGACATGGGCGTGATCAGATTTCGTATCGATGGCGTTCTGCATACGGTTTACCAGTTGCCACCCACGGTGATGAGCGCGATGACAGCCCGCATCAAACTGCTGGGGCGCATGGATGTCGTGGAACGCCGCCGTCCGCTTGATGGCCGCATCAAGACACGCAACTTGCTCGGCGAAGAAGTCGAAATGCGGCTCTCCACGATCCCGACCGCCTTCGGCGAAAAGATGGTGATGCGCATTTTTGACCCCGACCTCGCCGTCAAGGATCTATCCTTGCTGGGGTTTTCCAGCCATGATGCCGAACGCTGGGAAAAACTGGTGACTCAGGATCACGGCATCATCCTGGTCACCGGGCCGACAGGCAGCGGCAAAACGACAACGCTCTATTCAACGCTGAAGCGTCTGGCGACCGATGAGGTCAATGTCTGCTCGATCGAAGACCCGATCGAGATGATCGAACCAGCTTTCAATCAGACCCAGGTGCAGACCTTGCTTGATTTCGGCTTTGCCGAAGGCTTGCGGGCCTTGATGCGACAGGATCCGGACATCATCATGGTGGGTGAAATCCGCGACCTCGAAACCGCTGAAATGGCGATCCAGGCGGCGCTGACCGGGCATCTCGTGTTCAGTACCCTGCACACCAACGATGCCGCCTCAGCCGTCACCCGCTTGCTTGACCTGGGTGTTCCGTCTTACTTGATCAGTGGCACCTTGATTGGTGTGCTGGCGCAGCGCCTGGTACGGACGCTGTGCCGCCATTGCAAGGTGCCCGACCCGACTGTGACCCGTGCAACGCTCAACGAAATGCTCAAGCATTGGCGCATCAGCGGCGGGGTCAAACCTTGCAGGCCGGTCGGTTGCCTGGAATGCCGCAACACCGGGTTTCTTGGCCGTGCAGGGCTTTACGAGCTCTTGAC
Organism: Roseateles toxinivorans; assembly: GCA_945898095.1. Taxonomy (GTDB): domain Bacteria; phylum Pseudomonadota; class Gammaproteobacteria; order Burkholderiales; family Burkholderiaceae_C; genus Paucibacter_A; species Paucibacter_A toxinivorans_A. The sequence goes on from CAMDHE010000058.1 coordinate 27,532, forward strand.
CATCAGCGAGGTGATCAAAGCCTGCTTGCATCCTGCGGCCGAGATGCCGTCACTACGCCGCCAGGCTTTGCAGGACGGCATGCGCCCTTTGCGCTTGGCGGGAGCGATGAAGGTGGCTGAAGGGCAGACCACAATCGGCGAGGTCCTGCGCAGCACGCCCGCATGGACTTGATTGACCGAGAAATTGCCAGTCGATTTTGTTCAAGCCTTACGTGGAATCCACTAGTCGAACGGGTCTGGGTATTCCATAGAATGCAAAAGTTAATAAATTCGTTGAAAGGTTGTGATGAAAATCAAAAGTCAAAGAGACTTCTGGTCCGGCATGTTGTTCCTGGTCGCCGGCCTTGCATTTGCCTGGGGGTCGACTGAATACAGTTTTGGCTCATCAGCTCGTCCGGGTCCGGCTTATTTCCCGTTTGGTCTGGGCGTGTTGTTGGCGATATTGGGGAGCTTGGTGCTATTCAAGGCCCTGACCATTGAGTCCGAGGGTGGCGATCTGATTGGCGACATTGCCTGGAAGCCCCTGTTCATCATCGCCGGAGCGATCGTGGTTTTTGGCTTGATGCTGCCCCGTTTTGGAATGGTCATTACTTTGCCGGTTTTGATCACCATGTCAGCCTTGGCAGGTGACGAATTTCATTGGCGAGATGCCCTCATCAGTAGTGTGATCTTGACGTTTGGCTGCTGGGTAATGTTCATCTGGGGTCTCAAATTGGTGATTCCGGTTTGGCCCATTTACTTTGTTGGCTGAGGAGCAGAACGCATGGAACTCTTGAATAATCTTGCGTTGGGTTTTCAGGTCGCACTGACCTTGCAAAACCTGCTGTATGCCTTCGGCGGTGCGGTGCTCGGCACCTTGATTGGCGTGCTGCCCGGCCTCGGGCCGGTAGCCACGATCGCGATGCTGCTGCCGTCGATTTACGCCCTAGACGCGACCCCCGCTTTGATCATGCTGGCAGGCATTTATTACGGTGCCCAGTACGGCGGCTCGACAACCGCCATCTTGATCAACGTACCAGGCGAGTCGGCCTCGGTTGTAACCGCCATCGATGGTTATCAGATGGCCCGCCAGGGTAGAGCCGGCGCGGCGTTGGCTGCGGCAGGTCTGGGGTCTTTCTTCGCCGGTTGCGTAGGAACAATCGTCATTGCCGCCTTTGCCCCGCCGTTGACCGAACTGGCCTTCAAGTTCGGACCTGCCGAATATTTTTCGCTGATGGTGTTGGGCCTGATCGGTGCCGTCGTGCTGGCTTCCGGTTCATTGATCAAAGCCGTCTCGATGATTTTGCTCGGGCTGTTGCTGGGACAGATCAACACCGACGTGATCTCGGGCACCCCGCGCTTTTCATTCGACGTGCCCGAGTTGACCGACGGCATCGGCTTCGTCGTGATTGCAATGGGTATCTTCGGTTTCGGCGAGATCATCGCCAATCTGGGTAGGCCAGCTGAGCACCGCGAGGTTTTTACCAAGGATGTGAAGGGGCTCTGGCCCACCAAGCGTGACTTCCAGGAAGCCTGGCCATCGATTCTGCGCGGAACCGCTTTGGGATCGGTGCTGGGTGTATTGCCTGGCGGTGGCGCATTGCTGTCATCGTTCGCTGCCTATACCCTGGAAAAGAAGATCGTCAAAAATCCGCGCGTGCCGTTCGGTAAAGGCGCCATCCAGGGCGTTGCAGGTCCGGAAGCGGCCAACAATGCAGGCGCTCAGACCAGCTTCATCCCGATGTTGACGCTGGGCATCCCGCCAAATGCGGTGATGGCGTTGATGGTCGGGGCAATGACGATCAAGGGCATCCAGCCGGGCCCTCAGGTCATGACCAGCAATCCCGACCTGTTCTGGGGCTTGATTGCTTCGATGTGGATCGGTAATTTGATGCTGGTGGTTCTGAATCTGCCATTGATCGGAATCTGGATCAAGTTGCTGACCGTGCCTTACCGCTTCCTGTTCCCTGCCATCGTGACCTTCTGCTGCATCGGCACCTACTCGCTTAACAACAGCAACTTCGATGTTTTTATGTGCGCCATTTTCTCTTTGGTTGGCTACATTTTCTACAAGCTCAGTTGTGAGCCTGCACCATTGCTGCTCGGATTCATTCTCGGGCCGATGATGGAAGAGAACCTGCGCCGGGCCTTGCTGCTGGCTCGTGGTGACTGGACGACTTTCATGACGCGGCCCTTGTCGGCCGGTCTGCTGATCGCCGCAGCCCTGATGGTGGTCATCGTTATGCTGCCATCGATCAAGAGCAAACGCGAGGTGGCTTTCAAGGAAGATTGACCTTGACTGCGCTGCCTCATTGGCAGCGAGTTGTTTTGCCAAGGCCCGCCAGATCTGTTCTGTGCGGGCCTTTTTTGTTGTAAGTTCAGTCAGGATGACTCGGCGGCCTCGGGGCGGCCGAACGCTATGGCGAGGCTTTCTGTAAAGCAGAGGGTCTTGCGAGTAGATGCAGCAAGGTTGGCGGCGCATTTGCCCGGGGTGCTTGCAAGCGAAGACCCGCAGCAGGAGGCGGGGCGGGTGTTCAGTTCACAGCGGGCGCCGGTGCGTTG
>CAMDHE010000059.1 GCA_945898095.1 Roseateles toxinivorans
CGCTTTGCAATACGGGGTCCCAATTGACCAAGCGTTTGCCGCGGTAGATCAGGCCTTCGTCAAACAGCCGCACAAAGGTTTCGGTGACGGTTTTGGAGAGACCCGCGTCCATCGTGAAATATTCATGCTCCCAGGACACGCTGTCGCCCATGCGGCGCATCTGGCGCGTGATCGTATTGCCCGATTCCTCTTTCCAATCCCAGATGCGGGCGACGAAGTTCTTGCGGCCGAGTTGATGGCGGTCCTGCCCCTGGTCCTGCAACTGGCGTTCGACGACGATCTGCGTGGCGATGCCGGCATGATCGGTGCCGGGCACCCACAGCGTGTTGTGGCCGAGCATGCGGTGGTAGCGCGTCAACGAGTCCATGATGGTCTGGTTGAAGGCATGGCCCATGTGCAAGGTACCGGTTACGTTGGGCGGCGGCAGCTGGATGCAGAACGATTCGCGCTGGCTGTCCAGCGTCGGTTTGTAGAGCCCCTTGGCTTCCCACAACGGACCCCAATGGGCTTCGATGTCGGCGGGTTCAAATGATTTGGCAAGTTCGGTCATGGGGCGGCAGGTCACTGAAATTTGGGCGCAGCTTAGGCGGCAGGGCGCTGGCTGTAGGAATACAGCGGGGATCGAGCTGGATTGTCCTACATGAACAATTCCGCCCTATGGCGCATCAAAACGCCCGCCAAGGTTGCTCCGCTACATGAACAGATGCTCGCCGGCGTTTTGGCTTACGCCGAAACGCCGGCCACAGTTGCTCTGCTACATGAAGAGATGTTCCCCGGCGTTTTGGCTTGCGCCGAAACGCCCGCCAAAGTTGCTCCGCTACATAAACAGATGCTCGCCGGCGTTTTCACCGCCGAGGATTACGTAGTTGACGCGGCGGAGATCGGCCAGGCTGGTGCCGCCGGCATAGGAGACCGAACTTTGCAGGTCTTCCTGCATTTCGCGCAAGGTGTCAGCCAGGCGGCCCTTTACCGGTTCGAGGATGCGTTTGCCTTCGACATGCTTGTACTCGCCCTTGTTGAAGTCGCTGGCCGAGCCGTAATATTCCTTGAACAGCTTGCCGTCGACTTCGACCGTGCTGCCCGGCGATTCCTCATGGCCGGCAAAGAGCGAACCGATCATCACCATTGAAGCGCCAAAACGCATGCTTTTGGCGATGTCTCCATGGTGGCGGATGCCGCCATCGGCGACGATCGGCTTGGTCGCGACGCGGGCGCACCATTTCAAGGCCGAGAGCTGCCAGCCGCCGGTGCCGAATCCGGTTTTCAACCTTGTGATGCAGACCTTGCCGGGGCCGATCCCGACCTTGGTCGCGTCAGCGCCCCAGTTTTCCAGGTCGATCACTGCTTCGGGCGTGCCGACATTGCCGGCGATGACGAAGCTGTCGGGCAGACGCTGCTTGATATGCGCGATCATCCGCTGCACGCTGTCGGCATGGCCATGCGCAATGTCGATGGTGATGTAGTCGGCGCCAACGCCCTCAGCCGCGAGCCGGTCGATTACCGCGTAGTCGGCGGCCTGCACGCCTGAGCTGACCGACACAAACAGGCCTTTGTCGCGCATGGCCCTGGCAAAGGCCAGGGTGTCGAGGTCAAACCGGTGCATCACGTAAAAATAGCCGTTGCGTGCCAGGTATTCGGTAATCCCTTCATCGACGACCGTCTTCATATTGGCCGGCACAGCGGGCAGCTTGAAGCGGCGCGGACCGAAGGCGACCGAGGTATCGCATTCGCTGCGGCTTTCGACCCGGCATTTGCGCGGCAGCAGCAGGATGTTGTCGTAATCAAAAATTTCCATGAGATTCAGGTTCGCATTGTTCGGTGTGCGTTCATGCAGTGCACACCCGAGGCTGCGAGCGCTTGATCTGGAAACCCGGCCCTCGCCGCGAGGCCATCAGCTTTTTGGATGGTGCGGCGTTTAGCCGGGCGCCAATATTTGGGCCCATGTCGAATTCTACGCAGCATTGGCGATCGGTTGCCGTTTCGCTCGCCCGGTCAGCCACGATGGGTAAACTGCGGCCTTGATGAAGCATCAAGCTGTCGAACCGGCAGCACCGAAACCGCCCCGAGGGAATTGCATGAATTCAGCCAGCAACCATGTTGTCATCAGCGGCACCGGCATTCATCAGCCGCCGCATGTCATCAGCAACGCCGAACTGGTGCTTGCCTTCAACGCTTATGCCGATCTGCAGAATGCCGAGCATGCCGAGGCGATCGCCGCTGGCGAACGCAGCGCGATCGTGCACTCGAGCGTCGAGTTCATCGAAAAGGCCTCGGGCATCAAGCAGCGCTATGTGCTCGAAAAGTCTGGCGTACTCGACCCGACGCGGATGTATCCGCGCTTTACCGAACGCAGCGATGAGCAGATTTCACTGATGGCCGAGATCGCCGTCGACGCGGCCAGGCAGGCGCTGGCGGCGGCCGGCAAACAGGCGTCGGACATCGACATGGTGCTTTGCGCCAGCGCCAATATGCAGCGCGCTTATCCGGCCATGGCGGTTGAAATCCAGTCGGCGCTTGGCGCCGGCGGCTATGGTTTTGACATGAATGTGGCTTGTTCATCGGCCACGTTCGCGATCGATCAGGCTTATAGCGCGGTCCGCTCGGGGGCTTCAAAATGCGTGTTGATCGTCAACCCCGAAATCACCTCGGCCCACCTTGAATGGCGCGACCGCGACTGCCATTTCATCTTCGGCGACGTCTGCACCGCCCTGATCATCGAGCGCGCCGATACTGCCACCTCGGCCGATCAATGGGAGATCCTCAGCACCAAGTTGGCCACGCAGTTTTCCAACAATATCCGCAACAACTTTGGTTTCATGAACCGGGCCGAAGACAGCGACCCGCTGGGGCGCGACAAGACCTTCCGCCAGGAGGGCCGCAAGGTTTTCAAGGAAGTGGTGCCGATCGCTGCTGCCCATATCGAATCCCATCTGGCTGCGCTCGATCAAAAGCCGGCCGATGTGCGGCGCTTCTGGCTGCACCAGGCCAATCTGGGCATGAACCAGTTCATCATCAGAAAGCTGATCGGCGAAACCATGGGTGCCTCGGGCTCTGACGTCGCACCGCTGATCCTCGATACCTATGCCAACACCGCTTCAGCCGGGTCGATCATTGCTTTTCATGAGCACCGCGCGGATCTGCTTGCAGGAGACCTCGGCGTGATCTGCTCGTTCGGCGCCGGCTATTCGGTCGGCAGCATCATCGTCAAAAAACGCTGAGGCGCTGCGCATCGGCTGAGAAAGATGCTGTCCTGAAAGCCGTCTTGGCTGTCCGGGGCGTCTATCGGCGGCGCTGGTTCGTCCGGCTCGCGCATGATCCGAAACAGAATTTCGGCAGCGACGATGTGACCCGCCTGGCGCTGGGTATGCGCTTTTGATCTGGCCATCCGGCCTTGGTGGTGTCGCCAGTTTCACGGGCAATCGGTTATCGTGCGGCCATGAGCGAATTTTCTTTCTTCTGGCATGACTATGAAACCTTCGGCCGCGTCCCCAGGCGCGACCGGCCCTCGCAGTTCGCCGGAGTCCGCACCGACGCCGAGCTGAATGAGATCGAAGCGCCGGTGATGCTTTATTGCCAACCAGCACCCGACTTTCTGCCCGACCCCGAAGCCTGTCTGCTGACCGGCATCTTGCCGCAGACTGCAGTTGAAAAAGGTCTGCCCGAGCATCAGTTTTCGGCAGTGATCGAGGCGGCGCTGGCTGCGCCGGGCACCGTTGGCGTCGGCTACAACTCGATCCGTTTCGACGACGAAGTGACCCGCCATTTGTTCTGGCGCAGCCTGACCGACCCCTATGCGCGCGAATGGCAGAACTCATGCGGCCGCTGGGACATCCTCGATGTCGTCCGCTGTTCCTATGCCTTGCGCCCGGAAGGAATTCAATGGCCGACCCATGAGGATGGCCGGCCTTCCTTCAAGCTCGAGCATTTGACCGTTGCCAACGGTCTGGTGCATGAAGCCGCGCATGACGCCTTGTCCGATGTGCGCGCGACGATTGCACTGGCGCGGCTGCTGAAAGCGGCGCAGCCCAAGCTGTTCGACTTCTGCCTGAAGCTGCACAAGAAGGATGCCGTCTGGTCTGAAATCGGCGTCGGCCGGCCTTTCCTGCATGTCTCGGGCATGTACGGGCCGGAGCGCGGCTGCATCGCCCTGGTCTGGCCCCTGGCGCCCCATCCGAGCAACAAGAACGAGTTGGTGGTCTGGGATTGTTCGGTCGACCCGACCGAGTTGCTGAGTTTGAATGCGGAGCAAATTCGCAGCCGCCTGTTTGTCAAGCAGGATCAATTGCCCGAGGGTGTGACGCGCTTGCCGATCAAATCGGTCCATGTCAACAAGTCGCCCGTGGTGATCGGCAATTTGAAAACGCTGACCCCGGAGATGGCCGAAAAATGGGCCATCGACATCGAGCAGGGGCTGGTTCATGCGCAACTGCTGGCGCAAAAAGGACGTTTGCTCGACGGTCTTTGGGGCGATGTGTTCAAGCGCGAAAAAGCCGCTACCGCAATCGATGTCGACGAGGATCTGTACGGCGGCTTCGTCAGCCCCGACGACCGGCGTGCGCTGCAGCGGGTGCTGGCGGCCAAGCCGGAACAACTGACTCAGCGTGCCGAAGAAGGCAAGTTGGTTTTTGCCGACCGGCGGCTCGATGAGTTGGTGTTCAGATTTCGTGCGCGCAATTTTCCGGCCAGCCTCAGTGAGGCTGAGCAGCAGCGCTGGGCTGCGCATTGTTCGGCAAGGCTGCACCAGGGCAGCGGCGGGTCACAGACCCTGGCAGATTTCTTCGAGAAGCTCGACCAGCTCAACGAGGCCGCCGATGATCGGGGGCAAGAAATTCTTGGTGCCTTGTACGACTATGCAGAGCAGATTGCGCCACCCGGCTGAATCACTTTGCAGGAGGATCGTGCGATGGAAAAGCGACAGTTCATCCAGAGAATTGCAGTCGCCTCGCTGCTGCCATGGCTGACGCCGGTCTCAGCCGCAAGCCGGCCGGCTTTGCTGCTGGCGCAAAAGGCGCCAGCCCAACTTGATCCAAGCCGCTATCTGGTCAGCGAAAAGCTCGACGGTGTGCGCGCTTTCTGGGATGGCGGGAAAATGTTCACCCGCCATGGCCAGCCGATCAATCTGCCGGCCTGGTTTGCCGCGCATCTGCCTTTGCAAGCGCTTGATGGCGAACTCTGGATGGCCCGGGGTCAGTTCGAAGCGGCCTCGGCTGCAGTTCGCCGCGTCAAGCCAGAACCTTCCGAGTGGCAGCAATTGCATTACATGCTGTTCGAGTTGCCAGGCGCTTCCGGCAGCTTCGAGCAGCGCGCAGCCAGCCTGCAAGCCATCGCCAATGCCGCCGCTTTCGCGCAGTTGCAAGCGCTACCGCAGACCAGGGTCGGCAGCAGCGCGGAGTTGAATCAGCGGCTGAAAGAGGTGCTGCAGATTGGCGGCGAGGGCCTGGTTTTGCACCTCGCCGATGCGCCGTACCAGACCGGGCGCAAGCCGGCTCTGCTGAAGCTCAAACCGGAGGATGACGACGAAGCGGTGGTGCTCGCGCATCTTCCCGGCGAAGGCCGCTTTGCCGGCATGCTCGGCGCGCTGCGGGTGCGCAATGCCCAAGGCCAGGTGTTCCAGCTCGGCACCGGTTTCAGCGATGCGCAACGCCGTACACCGCCGACCGTCGGCGCCACCGTCACCTACCGCTATCGCGGCCTGACTGACAAGGGACTGCCGCGCTTTGCCAGTTTCCTGCGCGTGCAGGATTTCTAGTAGCCCCGGTCAGGCGGTGTCAGGGCTTGAGCTCGAACAGCGCCCAGCCGTCACCCTGGTCCTGCACCAATTGCACTGCGGGTACCAGCGGCAGATGGCGGATGGCAGCAGCGGCTGAAGTGAACTGCATCTTCACGCCGGGCACCGGCAGGATGCGCCAGTTGCCATCGGCTGCCGGGTTGAATCTGCCGGCCTTGCGCAAATACTGCGCCAGCGCTTCGCGGTTCTCGTCGGGCGACTCGATCACGATCTTGCTGGCATCGATGCCCGGGAAAAAACCACCGCCATTGGCCCGGTAATTGTTGGTCACGACCAGGACTTCGGCGGCTGGATCCAGCGGCGTGCCTTGATAGCGGAGATTGACGATGCGGTGGGTAGCGGAATCCACTGTCAAGCCTTTGACGCTGTAGCGCGCGGCCTGGCTGACGTCGATGTCGTAGCTGACGCCGTCGATCATGTCGAAGTTGAAGCTGGGGTAATCCGCTGCGATCAACTGCTGCGCCGGCGCGCCTTGCGGGTCGATGCGCCTGAACTGTCCGGCCGACATCTCGAGCCATTCGCGCAATTCCGCACCCGTGATCTTGAGCACCACAATCTTGTTCGGGTAGACATAGAGGTCAGCGACGTTTTTCAAGGCGATCGGACCGGCGGGGATGTTGGTGTAGTTGCTGCTGCCCTGACGGCCGCCGGCCTTGAACGGCGCCGCGGCCGACAGCATCGGCAGGCCTTCATAGGCCGTGCCCTGTACCGCGCGGGCCAGGTAGGCGAGCTGGGCCTGGGCCACCAATTGCACTGAAGGGTCGTCAGTCACCTGGGCGAAATAGCTGAAGATCGGCGCCTCTGAATGTGCCACCTGACCCCGCATATAGGTCAATGTGGCTTCATGTTCGACCGCGATCGCCCGCCCGACCAACGGGTCGGCGTCGACCAGTGCCTTGCCTGTGCTGGCTTGATAGACCGCCCGCAACGAGGCTTGGCTCGAACTGAGCTTCCATTTGCCCGAGCCATTGTCCAGACGCAAATCGATGATGCCGAGATGGTCGCCCCAGCGGCCCGGCATCACGGTGGCCACGCCATGAATGCTGCCGCGTGCGATGTCGACCGCCGGGTAACCGGCAAAGCTGGCGCTGGGAAATTCCGCATGGGCATGACCCAGCAGCAGCGCGTCAACGCCGGGCAGGCGGGCCAGTTGCGCGGCGACGTTTTCGGCAAAGCGCGGCTGGCTCTCGGTTTTTTCGAAACCGCTGTGAGCAATCACCACCACCAGGTCCGCACCGTTGGCACGCATCTCGGGCAGATAGCGCTGTGCGGTCTCGATGATGTCGAGCGCCTTGACCCGGCCTTCGAGGTTCTGCCGGTCCCACACCATGATCTGCGGCGGCACGAAGCCGATCACGCCGATCGTCAGCGGCTGCTTGTGCCCGGATTCATCGGTGAAGCTGCGCTGCAGCAGCACATAGGGCTTGAATACCGGTTGGCCGCTCTTCGCATCGACCACATTCGCATTCAGGTAAGGAAACCGGGCACCTTGGATGGCCTGCTGCAGGAAGGGCAGGCCATAGTTGAATTCATGGTTGCCGATATTGGCGGCGTCGACTCCGATCTGGTTCAGCACCTTGTAGGCTGGGTGCAAGTCGCCGGCGGCCAGCGGTTTGACCTGGGCTACATAGTCGCCCAGTGGATTGCCCTGCAGCAGATCGCCGTTGTCGAACAGCAGGCTGTTTGTTGCTTCAGCGCGGGCGGCCTTGATCAGGCTGATCGTCTTGGCCAGGCCATATTCATCGGTTACCCGGTCCTGGTAGTAGTCGTAGTTCAGCAGGTTCATATGCAGATCGGTGGTCTGCATGATGCGCAGCTTCAACTCCACCGCCGCAGCCGCTGTGCACAGCAGGCTGGTGCCGAGAATCAGGGTGGTAAGCAATCGGCAATGGCGGATTCGCATCTTGGTTCCTGTAACCGAATTTACAAGGTAAAAGAGCCCGCCAAATTATCCCTGGCGGGCTCTTTTCCGGGCTGTCAGATCAGACCGTTACGCCCTTGGCAGTATCGGCATATTCCTTGATCCGGTCGAAGTTCATATAGCGGTAGATCTCGGCGGCATCCTGCTTGATGACGCTGATGTCGCTCAGATATTCGGCCAGCGTGGGAATGCGGCCGATCTTGGACGCAATCGCGGCCAGCTCGGCCGAGGCCAGGTAGACATAGGTGTTCTTGCCGAGGCGATTGGGGAAGTTGCGCGTGCTGGTCGAGACCACCGTCGCACCTTCCTTGACCTGCGCCTGATTGCCCATGCACAAGCTGCAACCAGGCATTTCCAACCTTGCGCCGGCGGTACCGAAGTTGGCGTAATGACCTTCCTTGCTCAACTCGGCCGCATCCATCTTGGTTGGTGGGGCGATCCACAGCTTGACCGGAATGTCGCGGCGACCTTCGAGCAGCTTGGATGCCGCGCGGAAATGGCCGATATTGGTCATGCAGGAACCGATGAAGACCTCGTCGATCTTGGTGCCGGCGACATCGCTGAGGAACTTGGCATCGTCAGGATCGTTCGGGCAGCACAGGATAGGCTCCTTGATCTCGTTCATGTCGATCTCGATCACATGAGCGTATTCCGCATCGGCATCGGCTTGCAAGAGCTGCGGATTGGCCAGCCAGGCTTCGACGGCCTGGATGCGACGCTCCAGCGAGCGCTTGTCCTTGTAGCCATCGGCGATCATGTTCTTCATCAACACGATATTGCTGGTCAGATATTCCTGGACCGGCTCGGCATTCAGATGCACGGTGCAACCGGCGGAGCTGCGCTCGGCCGATGCGTCCGACAGCTCGAAAGCCTGCTCGACACGCAGATTCGGCAAGCCTTCGATTTCCAGAATCCGACCCGAGAATTCATTGATCTTGCCGGCCTTGGCGACGGTCAGCAGGCCGGCCTTGATGCCGTACAGCGGAATCGCGTGGACCAGATCGCGCAGCGTGATGCCAGGCTGCATTTCACCCTTGAAGCGCACCAGCACCGATTCGGGCATGTCCAGCGGCATTACGCCGGTGGCTGCGCCGAAAGCGACCAGGCCTGAGCCGGCCGGGAACGAGATGCCGATCGGGAAGCGGGTGTGGCTGTCGCCGCCGGTGCCGACGGTGTCGGGCAGCAGCAGGCGGTTCAGCCAGCTGTGAATGATGCCGTCGCCCGGACGCAGCGCCACACCGCCGCGGTCGGAGATGAAGGCCGGCAATTCGCGGTGCGTCTTCACATCGACCTGCTTGGGGTAAGCCGCGGTGTGGCAAAAGCTCTGCATCACCATGTCGGCCGAGAAGCCCAGACAAGCCAGGTCCTTCAACTCGTCACGAGTCATCGGGCCGGTGGTGTCCTGTGAGCCGACCGTCGTCATCTTCGGCTCGCAGTAAGTGCCCGGACGAACGCCCTGGCCTTCAGGCAAGCCGACAGCCCGACCGACCATCTTCTGCGCCAGCGTGAAGCCGGCCTTGGTCGTGATCTGAGCGCTGGGCAGGCGGAAGGTCGTCGACGCAGGCAGACCAAGGAATTCGCGGGCCTTGGCGGTCAGCGAACGGCCGATGATCAGGTTGATGCGGCCGCCAGCGCGTACTTCGTCGAACATCACATCACTTTTCAGGGTGAAAGTGGCGGCGACTGCACCATCTTTCTCGATCTTGCCCTCATAGGGATAGATGTCGATCACATCGCCCATATTGAACGAGGTGACATCGACTTCGATCGGCAGTGCGCCCGAATCTTCCTGAGTGTTGAAATAAATCGGCGCGATCTTGCCGCCCAAGGTGACGCCGCCAAAACGCTTGTTCGGCACGAAGGGAATGTCCTGGCCAGTGGCCCAGACGACGCTGTTGGTGGCCGACTTGCGCGAGCTGCCGGTGCCGACGACATCGCCGACATAAGCGATCAGATGGCCCTTGCTCTTCAACTCTTCGATGAACTTCATCGGGCCGCGCTTGCCGTCTTCTTCCGGTGTGATGCCGGGGCGGGCGTTCTTCAGCATCGCCAGGTAATGCAGCGGAATGTCCGGGCGGCTCCAGGCGTCAGGGGCAGGTGACAGGTCATCGGTATTGGTTTCGCCGCTGACTTTGAAGACCGTTACGGTGATCTTGTGATCGACTTCCGGCCGCGAGGTGAACCATTCGGCGTCGGACCAGCTCTGCATGACTTCCGCGGCGAAGGCGTTGCCGGCCTTGGCCTTTTCGGCCACGTCATGGAAGAAGTCGAACATCAGCAAGGTCTTCTTCAAGGCTGCAGCAGCGGTAGTTGCCACTTCGGCGTCGTCGAGCAGGTCGATCAGTGACTTGACGTTGTAGCCACCCACCATCGTGCCGAGCAACTCGGCAGCTTTGGATTTGCTGATCAATGCCAGGGTCAAGTCGCCATGCGCGACGGCAGCCAGGAAGCTGGCCTTGACCTTGGCCGCATCATCGACGCCGGGCGGGACGCGGTGCGTCAGCAATTCCATCAGGAATTCGGCCTCACCGGCGGGCGGCGCCTTGATCAACTCGATCAGTGCAGCGGTCTGTTCGGCGTTCAACGGCAAAGGCGGAATGCCCAGCGCAGCGCGTTCGGCAACATGGTTTCGGTAGGCTTGCAGCATCATTTTTCTCCAGAGATCAAGTAATGGTAGAGGTCAGGCCAGAGTCGGTGTAATCACCTTCAGGCCCTTGAAATAGTCGCGAAAAAACCCCGCATCGCGGGTGATCAAGGCGTCGCACTGCAGCATGGCATGTGCGCCGACCAGAAAATCAGCCATCGTGCGCGCTACTGCCGGGTTGGCGGCGGGCAAGTTCGCCGAGCGCAGGCGCTGGTTGTATTTTCTTTGCATCTCGCCGGCGCGGATCGCTGCGCGTTGGTCGAGCGAGACGAAGCGCAAGCCCATGTCTTCAAGCGCGTCCATCACGTCTGAGCCGCGACCAAGGCCGGCCGTGACTTCGCTGAGCACGACATCGCACAGCACCACCGGCCCGGCAGTCAGGGCCAGGCGCAAGCTGGCTTCGGCGGCATCGGCGCGCGGGTCGTCGCCGAGCAGATCGATCAGGACTGAGCTGTCAACGGCGATCATCTGGCGCTGAACCTATTCGGCAATCGGATCGCCTGGCGCACGGCCGCGCAACTCGCGCATCACGTCGTCCGTGCTGGTGCCGGCAGGGAGCTTGAAGCGCCCGCGGGCGCGCGAAATCGCATCGTCGACATTCTTGCGCAGGATGATGCGGCTGCCGTCGAGCTCAACCTTCAGCGTACTGCCTTTACTCAGCCCCAGCGCATCGCGCACGGCTTTGGGCAAGGTGATCTGTCCGCGTTCGGCAACTGTCGCTTCCATCGCTGGGTTCCTGCAAAGTATGCCTGAATTATACGTACTTTTCAGGGCCTACTGCAATACTCCGACGGATGCGGCGCGGCAGTTCAGCGACCGGCGGTGATGCCGATGCCGCCCTCGCTGCTGGGCGACTTGGCCGCAGCGTTGACCAAGGCCACTTGCGTCGGATGCATGCAGGCGTCCGCCATGCGTTGGCCCAGGCGACTGTTCATCAGCATCGACTTGGTGGGGATCTGCAGCCAGACGATGCCGGCCTTCTTGTCCTCGAGCCTGACCGCGCCGGTGCTGGTCGGTTCGGGCACCATCGTGTAATTCATCTTGCCGAACTGCAGGCTGAAGCGCCCCGGCTTCTCCGGGTGGGGCGTCAACTGCACTTTCTGGTTGAATTCGCATTGCACCTCGCCGTGGTGGACATGGGTGGCCACCAGCAATTGCGCTTCATCCAGCACCAGTTCCTCCTCGGGCGCTGGCGCGACCACCTTGGCCGGCTTCAATTTGGTCGCCAGGCGACCGCGTGGAGCGTCATTTTCAACCGCCGCTGACCAGGCATTGCCGCCCAGCAGGATCAGCGTCCAGAGCAGCGGCTTGTACAGGGATCGGCAAGTTGGCATGGCAGCAAAATCCGTTGAGCTTGATGCCAGGATTGTGCCCCCATTGCAAGCACCTAATCTTCGTTTGGCTGGAAATAGGCTTGCAGCACCGGCTCGGGCAAAGCCTGGCCGGTGCGGTGCGCGCGTTCGAGCAATTGCCAGAAGTAGCGGTAGCTGGCGCGGTCGTGCAGGGTATGGCGATGCTGGATCGGCGCCCAATGGGCGGCTTGCGCCGCATCGATGATCTCGATGGCCTCCTCGATTTCGTCCAGATCCGGGGCAAAGGCATCGAGGATGGGCTGAATCTGCCCCGGGTGAATGCTCCACATCCGCGTGCAGCCGAATTCGCGCGATGCGCGTAGCGCTGCCGCCTTGATTGCTTGGGCATCCTTGAATTCGGTGACTACGCAATGCGAAGGTGTCTTCGCATTGGCATGGGCGGCGGCTGAAATCTCCAACTTGGCGCGTACCACCAACGGGTGCGAGAACTGGCCTTCGACGCTCATCGCCTGGCGCGGAATCGCACCTCGGTGCGCCGAGATGAAATCCATCAGACCGAAAGACAGCGACTCGACGCGCGGATGGGCGGCGATCGCCTGCACATCGCGCAACGCACCATGGGTTTCGATCAGCACATGGACGGGCAGGGCTTTCTTGATCCCATGATGCTTGAGGCTGGCATCGATGAAATCGCAGGCCTGCTGCACATCCGCCAGATGGCGCGGCTTGGGCACCATCAGATAAGCCAGGCGGTCACCAGCGGCCGAGATCAGGCCCTCGACATCGGCTTCGAAGCAGGGATGACCCAAGGGATGAACTCTTGCGCCGACCCGGCCATGCCGGTTGTCCGGGCTGTGCAGTAGCGAGGCCAGCAGCAGTACATGGTCAGCTTCGCCGCCGATTGGTGCGCCGTCTTCGCAGTCGAGCGTGATGTCGAACAAGGGCCCCATCTGCGCTTGCATCGCCAGGCTCTTGACCATGCGCGCCTCGACGCCGCAGTAATGGTCGACAACCGGCAGCAGGGTCGGGATTTCGCTTGATTCGAACAGCGCCTGACTGGGGTGAAGTAAATTATTCAATGGATGCTCGCTCGAAAAAAAGGCCGGCATGATGATATGCCGGCCTTCGTGATCAACCCCGCCCGCCAGGCAGGAACGTCGGTATCAGAGCAAATGCTTGACGCCGTCTTGCTCGCCTTGCAGTTCGGCCAGGGTCTTGTTGATGCATTCCTGCGAGAACGCATCGATGTCCAGACCGGTGATGATCTTGTATTCGCCGTTTTCGGTCGTGACCGGATAGCCGAAGATGATGTCCTTGGGGATGCCATATTCGCCGTTCGAGGCGATGCCCATCGTCACCCATTTGCCGTTGGTGCCCAGCGCCCAATCGTGCATATGGTCGATCGCTGCATTGGCCGCCGAGGCTGCTGATGAGACGCCGCGCGCGGCGATGATGGCAGCGCCGCGTTTGCCGACGGTTGGCAAAAAGTTGTCGCGGTTCCAGGCTTCGTCATTGATCATTGTCTTCACAGAAACGCCGTCGATCGTCGCAAAGCGGTAATCGGCGTACATCGTCGGTGAATGGTTGCCCCAGACAGCCAGCTTCTCGATCGAAGCGACCGGCTTGCCGGTCTTGGCAGCGATCTGCGACAAAGCGCGGTTGTGGTCAAGGCGCAGCATCGCGGTGAAATTCTTGGCCGGCAGATCCGGCGCCGACTTCATCGCGATATAGGCATTGGTATTGGCCGGGTTGCCAACCACCAGCACCTTGACATTGCGCGAAGCGACGGCGTTCAAGGCCTTGCCCTGGGCCGTGAAGATCTGCGCATTGGCGGCCAGCAAGTCGGCACGTTCCATGCCCGGGCCGCGTGGCCTGGCGCCGACCAGCATGGCGTAGTCGGTGTCCTTGAAGGCTTGCAGCGGGTCGCTATGGGCTTCGATGCCGGCGAGCAAGGGGAAGGCGCAGTCTTCCAATTCCATGATCACGCCCTTCAAGGCTTCCTGGACCTTGTCGACCGGCACTTCAAGCAGTTGCAGGATGACCGGTTGGTCCTTGCCTAGCATTTCGCCGGAAGCGATGCGGAACAGCAGGGCGTAGCCGATCTGGCCTGCGGCGCCGGTGACGGCAACACGAACGGGTTTTTTGCTCATTGGAAGTCTCCGGGGGGATGAAAAAATCGGGGTGCAGACCTCGCTGGTAATGCAGTTCGGCCGCAAGGGCTTTCATTTCCAGCACAGGTGCCGGGCGAGTGTAGGCCAATCCAAGGGCAATCCCCTATACAAAATCAGCAAATCAGCTGGTTTGAGGTGCCAAACCGCCGGGTATTGGTAAAAACCCGACAGTCTTATGTCTTATAGAAGATGTCAAATGGACTGCAAGCTGAGGCTGTGCTGAAATGCCGCTATGCCAGCAGTCACGTCCTCCAGCATGCGAATCAGACAGGAAGCCGTAACCTCCGGCGGACCTGCGTTCAGCCCCCTTTATCGCCAGATCAAGCAGCTGATCATCACCAGCCTGCAGGCCGGCGAGTGGAAGGCCGGCGATGCGATCCCCAGCGAGCAGGACCTGGCGGGCCGCTTCGGCGTCAGCCAAGGCACGGTGCGCAAGGCCATCGATGAGATGGCTGCCGAGAACCTGCTGGTGCGGCGCCAAGGCAAGGGCACTTATGTGGCGACCCATGCCGAGCAGAAGGTCCAGTACCGCTTCCTGCGTTTGATGGCTGACGAAGGTCCGGTGGCGCTGGAGCGGCAACTGCTCGACTGCAAGCGACAGCGCGCGCCGGCGGCGATTGCGCGTCGGCTACAGATGCGAGCCGGTGAGCCGATGGTCGAAGTGCGCCGCTTGCTGCACAGCAAGGGGCAGCCGGTGGTGCTCGACGACATCTGGCTGCCGGGCGATCTGTTCAGGGGACTGACCACCGAGCTGTTGAACCAGCACAAGGGGCCGTTTTACGAACTTTTCGAGACCGAGTTCGGCGTCCATATGATCCGGGCCGAGGAAAAAATCCGCGCAGTCGCGGCTGACGCCGAAACTGCAGCTTTGCTGGAATTGCCGCTTGGTGCGCCACTGCTGAGCGTCGAAAGGCTCTCCTTTACCTATGGGGACAAGCCGGTGGAACTGCGCCGTGGCCTCTACAGCACGGATTCGCATTTCTACCGCAATGTCCTTAATTGACCTTGCCTTGACCGAACCACGGCAGCTTCCGGCGGCGGTTCTGCTGCGTTGCAATAAACTCTACAAGTTACGAACTGATTACAGAGGTTGGGTATGACAGACAACAGCAAGGCCAGGCCGGTTTTCCGCAACATCCATGTGACCCAGCTCGCGGCCTATCGTTTGCCGCCGGCGGGCATCGTCTCCATTCTGCACCGGATCAGCGGACTGCTGTTGTTCTTGCTGCTGCCGTTCATCATCTGGATGTTCGACAACAGCGTCAGCACCGAAATCTCATTCGAAACCTTCACCAATGCCTTTGTGGCCGGTATCGGCTGGCTGCCGGGCTGGTTCATCAAGCTGGTGGCACTCGGGCTGATCTGGGGCTATCTGCACCATTTCATTGCCGGTGTGCGTCACCTCTGGATGGACGCCACGCACAGCGTCAGCCTGGCCCAAGGTCATAACTCGGCCCTGGTCACTTTGGTCAGCAGCATCGGCTTGACCCTGTTGCTGGGCGCCAAGCTGTTCGGTATTTATTGAAATCGAGAGACAGACAATGACTACTTTTGGATCCAAACGCACTGTCGTCGGTGCCCATTACGGCTTGCGCGACTGGTTGGCGCAGCGCGTCACGGCCGTTCTGATGGCCTTGTTTACCGTGGCCCTGCTGGTGCAGGTGCTGCTGCCAGGGCCGCTTGATTACGACCGCTGGGCGGGCATCTTTTCGCAGCAGTGGATGAAGGCCTTGACCTTTGTGGTGATTCTGTCCCTGGCCTATCACGCCTGGGTCGGCATGCGCGACATCTGGATGGATTATGTGCAGCCGTTGGGCATCCGCCTGAGCCTGCATGTATTCACGATTGTTTGGTTGCTTGCTTGCGCCGGTTGGGCGATTCAAGTGCTCTGGAGACTGTAATGACGGTGACTGACTTGAAAACTATTCCCTCACGCAAATTTGATGTCGTCATCGTCGGCGCCGGCGGTTCGGGCATGCGCGCGGCCTTGCAGTTGTCGCTGGCCGGGTTGAATGTGGCGGTACTGAGCAAGGTCTTCCCGACCCGCTCGCACACGGTGGCTGCCCAGGGCGGCATCGGTGCATCGCTGGGCAATATGTCCGAGGACAACTGGCATTTCCACTTTTTCGACACCGTCAAGGGCTCGGACTGGCTGGGCGACCAGGATGCGATCGAATTCATGTGCCGTGAAGCGCCCAAGGTGGTTTACGAGCTTGAGCATTTCGGCATGCCCTTCGACCGCAATGCCGATGGCACGATTTATCAGCGCCCGTTCGGCGGTCATACCGCAAATTACGGCGAAAAGCCGGTGCAGCGCGCCTGTGCTGCAGCCGACCGTACCGGCCATGCGATGCTGCATACGCTCTATCAGCAAAACGTCAAAGCGCATACCCAGTTCTTCGTTGAATGGATGGCGCAGGATCTGATCCGTGACGAGTCCGGCGATGTCGTCGGCGTCACCGCGCTGGAAATGGAAACCGGCGAATTGCACATCATGCAGGCCAAGACGGTGATGTTGGCGACCGGCGGCGCCGGCCGCATCTTTGCCGCATCGACCAATGCCTTCATCAATACCGGCGATGGCCTGGGCATGGCGGCGCGCGCCGGCATACCGCTTGAAGACATGGAGTTCTGGCAGTTCCACCCGACCGGCGTGGCCGGGGCTGGCGTGTTGCTGACCGAAGGCTGCCGTGGCGAGGGTGCGATCCTGCGCAACAGCGATGGCGAGCGCTTCATGGAACGCTATGCACCGCAGTACAAGGATCTGGCGCCACGCGATTTCGTCTCGCGCTGCATGGACCAGGAAATCAAGGAAGGGCGCGGTTGCGGTCCGAACAAGGACTACATCGCCCTCGACATGACCCATCTGGGTGCCGATACGATCATGAAGCGCTTGCCCAGTGTGCTCGAAATCGGCCATAACTTCGCCAATGTCGACATCACCAAGGAATCGATCCCGGTCGTGCCGACGATCCATTACCAGATGGGCGGCATCCCGACCAATATCCATGGCCAAGTGGTGATCCCCAAGGACGGCGACCCGAATGCGGTCGTCAACGGACTTTATGCCGTGGGTGAATGCTCTTGCGTCAGCGTGCATGGCGCCAATCGCCTGGGCACGAATTCGCTGCTTGACCTCTTGGTCTTCGGCCGCGCGGCCGGCAACCATATCGTCGAATCGGGTCTGAAGGGCAAGAATCACAAGGCCTTGCCTGCCGACGCCGGTGCCCAATCTGTGGCACGGCTTGCCCGGCTCGACGGCAGCACAGACGGCGAATATGCCCAGGATGTGGCCAACGATTTGCGCAATGCGATGCAGTTGCATGCCGGCGTGTTCCGCACCCAGGCTTCTCTTGATGCGGGCGTGCTGAAGATCGCCGAGATCGCCGAGAGGGTGAAGAACATCACCTTGAAGGATAAATCCAAGGTCTTCAACACCGCGCGCATCGAGGCGCTTGAGGTCGACAATCTGATCGAGGCCGCTTTGGCGACCATCGTTTCCGCTGCCGCGCGCCGCGAAAGCCGCGGAGCCCATACGGTGGACGACTATGCCGATACCGCCGAGTTCCCGAATGGCCGCAATGACGCTGAATGGCTCAAGCACACGCTCTGGTATGCCGAAGGCAATCGCCTCGATTACAAGCCGGTCAAGCTGCAGCCGCTGACGGCCGAGTCGATCCCGCCCAAGGTGCGCACGTTCTAAGCAACGTCGGCCAACGAACCGAACCCAGTCAAGGATTTCACAATGACCAAGCGTACCTTCCAGATTTACCGCTACGACCCGGACCAGGATGCCAAGCCCTATATGCAGACGATCGAGGTTGAACTCGACGGTACCGAGCGCATGCTGCTCGATGCGCTGGGCAAGCTCAAGGCGGTTGACCCGACCTTGTCATTTCGCCGCAGCTGCCGCGAGGGCGTTTGCGGCTCGGACGCCATGAACATCAACGGCAAGAATGGCCTGGCTTGCCTGACGAATATGCGCACCTTGCCTGGCGTGATCGTGCTCAAGCCGCTGCCCGGTCTGCCGGTGATTCGCGATCTGATCGTCGATATGACGCAGTTCTTCAAGCAATACAACTCGATCAAGCCTTACCTGGTCAACAGCACGCCGCTGCCTGACAAGGAGCGCCTGCAGTTCCCCGAGGAGCGTGAAGAGCTGAACGGCCTCTACGAGTGCATCCTGTGCGCGAGCTGCTCGACCGCCTGCCCGAGCTTCTGGTGGAACCCGGACAAGTTCGTCGGCCCGGCCGGATTGCTGCAGGCCTACCGTTTCATCGCTGATAGCCGCGACGAGGCCACGGCCGAGCGGCTCGACAATCTTGAAGATCCCTATCGCCTGTTCCGCTGCCACACCATCATGAACTGCGTCGATGTCTGTCCGAAGGGTTTGAACCCGACGAAAGCGATCGGCAAGATCAAGGAAATGATGGTTCGACGAGCCATTTGATCGCTCAAAGCGGAAAATGCCAGATGAATGCTGAAACCTTGATCGATGAGAGAGCCCTGTCCAAGCTGCGCTGGCGCTGCCGGCGCGGGCTACTGGAAAACGATCTTTTCATCGATCGTTTTTTCAACCGTTTTGCGCATTCGCTGACCGAAATTCAGGCCGAGGGCCTGCGGGTGTTGATGGACTTGTCAGATAACGATCTGCTGGACCTGTTGCTGCGCCGCAAGGAACCCGAGGGTGAACTGGACCGCCCCGATGTTCTGGAAACCCTGGGCATGCTCAGGATCATTCAATAAATATCCACCCAAGCTACCTTAGGAAATCTCATGACACCGTCCGACGTCAAAGCCACCCTGTCGTTCTCTGATGGCAGTGCCAGCATGGATCTGCCGATCTACAAAGGCACCGTAGGGCCCGATGTGATCGACATCCGCAAGCTCTATGCGCAGACCGGCAAATTCACCTACGACCCGGGTTTCCTGTCGACCGCATCGTGCAATTCGAACATCACCTATATCGACGGTGACAAGGGCGAATTGCTGTACCGCGGCTACCCGATCGAGCAACTGGCGACCAACTGCGATTTCCTCGAGACCTGCCACCTGCTGCTCTACGGCGAGCTGCCCGATCTGGCCAAGAAGACTGCCTTCGTCAAGCTCGTGACCAACCACACAATGGTCAACGAGCAGATGCAGTTCTTCCTGCGCGGATTCCGCCGCGATGCCCATCCGATGGCGGTGATGACCGGACTGGTCGGCGGCCTTTCGGCCTTCTATCACGACAGCACCGACATCAATAATCCGCAGCACCGCGAAATCGCCGCGATCCGTCTGATTGCGAAGATGCCGACGCTGGTGGCGATGTCCTACAAGTATTCGATCGGCCAGCCCTTCATCTACCCGCGCAACGACCTCGGCTATACCGCGAACTTCATGCATATGATGTTCGCCACGCCCTGCGAGAAGTACGAAACCAACGATGTGCTGGTGCGTGCGATGGACCGCATCTTCATCCTGCATGCCGACCATGAGCAGAACGCCTCGACCTCCACCGTGCGCTTGTGCGGCAGCTCGGGCACCAACCCGTTTGCGGCGATTGCTGCCGGCGTTGCCTGCCTGTGGGGCCCGGCTCACGGCGGTGCCAACGAAGCTGCGCTGAATATGCTGGAAGACATCCAGCGCAACGGTGGCATCGAGAAGATCGGCGAGTTCATCAAGAACGTGAAAGACAAGAATTCCACCGTCAAGCTGATGGGCTTCGGTCATCGCGTCTACAAGAACTATGACCCGCGCGCCAAGCTGATGCGTGAAACCTGTTACGAAGTGCTGAACGCTTTGGGCCTGCAGGACGATCCATTGTTCAAGCTGGCGATGGCGCTGGAAAAGATTGCGCTGGAAGACGAATACTTTGTGTCACGCAAGCTCTATCCGAATGTCGACTTCTATTCGGGCATCGTGCAGCGCGCGGTCGGCATCCCGGTCAGCCTGTTTACCGCGATTTTTGCGCTGGCTCGCACGGTGGGCTGGATCGCACAGTTGAACGAAATGATCGGCGATCCCGAGTACAAGATCGGTCGCCCGCGCCAGCTGTTCGTTGGCTCGACCTCGCGCGACGTGCTACCCATCGGCCAGCGCTGATCAGCATTCGATTGCTCGCCCCTGCAGCGATGCTCGCTGCAGGGGCCTTTTTTTGCCTGTTAGGGCAAGGCATGGAAGCAAAGCGACCGATGCGGGTCGGCTATGCTGCGGAGCATTCCTAGTACTTGGCGTGGCAGCGCCAGCCGCAACCTGACGATCGAGATGACAGAGCAAATGGGCAATATGGAGGCAGTCGGAATGCGGGACGCTGAGCGATCAGCCGCAGCGATCGCGGTCAGCCGAAGCCAGGTCATCCTTGATACCGACCCCGGCGTTGACGATGCCATGGCGCTTTATCTGCTGGCGCGCCATCCCTTGATCGATCTGCGCGCGGTCACGACCGTCTTCGGCAATGCCTCGCTGGCTACGACCACCCGCAATGCCCTGGCGCTATGCGGCCTTTACGGGCTGAGCATGCCGGTCGCTGCAGGGGCTGCCGGACCGCTGCAAGCGCTGGCTGAAGAAAGGTTCCCCAGCCATGTCCATGGCCTTGACGGTATGGGTGGGGCGGCCGGCTTGGCCGCTGCGGCGGCGCTGCCAGACAGCCACCTGGATGCTCGACCCGCCTGGCAGTTGATCTGCGATCAGGTCAATGCAGCGCCCGGCGAGATCACCTTGATCGCGGTCGGTCCTTTGACCAATCTTGCCCTGGCCTTGCAGCATGACCCCAGCATCGCAGGCAAGTTGCGTCAGGTCGTGGTCATGGGCGGCGCTTTTGGCATCAAGGGCCATTGCGGCAATATCACCGCTGCGGCAGAAGCCAATATTTATTGTGATCCGCAGGCTGCCGCGCTGGTGTTTTGCGCCCCGTGGCAGGTGGTCATCGTCGGCCTCGATGTGACCCAGGAGGTGGTGATGACCGAGGCTTATCTGGCCAATCTGCAGGGGCGTGGCGGGCCGGCCGGTGATTTCCTCTGGCAGGCGACGCGGCATTACCAGGACTTCTACGATTCGCGCGATGCCATCAAGGGCATTTACTCGCATGACGCCAGCGCAGTGGCCTTTGTCATCGAACCTTCGGCCTTCGACTTGCGTGCCGGGGCGGTGCAAGTGCAACTCGATGGTGTGGCACGCGGCCAGACAACGCAGGACTCGCAGCAAGCGGGGCAGATTCAACAGGTCTGTGTCGGCGTCAGGCCGGATCAGGTGCTGGCCTTGTTCGAGCAGATTTTTGATTGAACCTGTTGGGAAATCCGATGCCTGCAGTAATTCTGAAAGCCCGCTGGATGCTGACCATGAGCCCGGGCAGCGACTTGCTGAACGAGCATTCGCTGGTGATGATCGGCGAGCGTATTGCCGCAGTTCTGCCCTGGGCCCAGGCCGAAGCGCGCTACCCGGATGCCTTGCTTGTCGAACTGCTCGACCATGTGCTGATCCCCGGTTTGATCAACGGGCATACCCATTCGGCGATGTCCTTGCTGCGCGGCGTTGTCGATGATGTGCCGCTGAAGGTCTGGCTGAACAAGCATATCTGGCCGCTGGAGCGGCGCTGGGTCAGCGAGGACTGGACTTACCAGGGCTCCTTGTTGTCAGCCGCAGAGGCGCTGCGCGGCGGCGTCACCTACCTCAACGACATGTATTTTTATCCGGCAGCGATGGCCAGGGCTGCGATCGACAGCGGTATCCGCGCCGGTGTCTCGATCAATGTGATCGACTTCCCGACCGGCTATGCGGCCAATGCCGACGAATATATTGCCCGCGGCCTCGAAGCCTATGAGCAGTTCAAGGGCCAGCCTTCGCTGGACTGGACTTCGGCACCCCATGCCCCTTACACCGTGTCGGACGAGACCTTCGTGCAGTTGCGCGAACTGGCCCAAAAGCATGGCATGAAGATGCATTGCCATATCCACGAGACGCAGGCCGAGGTCGATGACAGCTTGAAGCAGTACGGTATCCGGCCGCTCGAGCGTCTGGACCGCCTGGGTCTGTTGAATGAGCAGATGCTGGCCGTGCATATGGTGCATTTGAGCGCTGCCGAAATCGAGATGCTGGCGCGCCAGGGCGTGCATCTGGTGCACAACCCGAACTCGAATCTGAAGCTGGCCTCGGGCATCTGCCCGGTCAGCGCGCTGGAAGCGGCTGGCGTCAATGTGATCCTGGGCAGTGATGGTGCAGCCTCGAACAACCGCCAGGACATGTTGGGCGAGATCCGCGCTGCGGCGCTGCTGGCCAAAGGCAGCAGCGGTGACCCGACCTGCGTCTCGGCGCGCAGCGCCTTGGAGATGGCAACGATTCGCGCGGCCAGGGCGATCGGCCGTGGCGATGATCTGGGTTCACTCGAGGTCGGCAAGTTCGCTGATGTGGTGGCGGTGTCGCTGGCTTCGCTTGAATGCCGGCCGGTCTACAACCCGATGGCGCAACTCGTCTATGTGGCCGGGCGCGAGCATGTTTCGGATGTCTGGGTGGGCGGACGCCAGCTCTTGAAGGGCCGCGAGCTGACGACGATTGAGCAAGGCGCTTTGCTCGACCGGATCGAATTTATCGTCGCCGCGATGAAGTCCGAACGCTGAGACAAGTGCAGACGAGTCGGCGATCAGGCTGCAACATGGCTGATTTGGAATTACCTGCACCCTGGATCGCTGCGGTGGACTGGCGCGCTCGGTAGAATCCCGGGGTTAAATGGCCAAGCCGCCCCGGTTTGGCGCGTACTGCGATATTCCATGTCCACACCGAAGCATTTGCACCATTTCTTGGGCGGCAACGCCCTGTCGGCATTCCGCGCCCAGGCCTTGCTGCTGCGTCTGCAGTCGGTCAATCCGCGCATCAACGGTCTGCAAGCCCGCCATGTCCATTGGGCCTGGAGCGACGCAGCGCTGTCGGCCGAAGAACTGTCCCGGTTGGCGGCCTTGCTCGACTATGGCGATGCCTGCACCGATACCGGAGAAACCGCCAATCTGCTGGTCGTGGCGCCGCGCCTGGGCACGGTCAGCCCCTGGGCTTCGAAGGCGACCGACATAGCACACAACTGTGGCTTGCCTGTGCACCGCCTCGAGCGCGTTACCGAATACCGGATCAGCTTGAAAGCGGGTCTGCTTGGCGGAGTCAAGTCGCTGAGTGCGGATGAACTCGCCGCTTGCGCCGAACTCTTGCACGACCGCATGCTGGAGAGCGTGCTGCCGGCACGCGAAGATGCGGCTTTGTTGTTCGATGCCAAGCCGGCCCAGGCGCTCGAGCATGTCGATCTGCTGGGCCAGGGCAGGCCGGCGCTGGAGGCGGCGAACCAGAACTTCGGCCTGGCGCTCTCGGCCGACGAGATCGACTATCTGCAAAGTGCATTCAAGGGACTCAAGCGCAACCCCAGCGATGTCGAACTGATGATGTTCGCCCAGGCCAACAGCGAGCATTGCCGCCACAAGATCTTCAATGCGCAGTTCAGCGTTGATGGCGAGCCGCAGGCGCTGAGCCTGTTCGGCATGATCCGCAATACCGAGAAGCTCAACCCCCAGCATTCGATCGTGGCCTATTCGGACAACTCGGCGGTGATGGAGGGCAACGAGATCGAACGCTGGATGCCGGCCGGTGATGGCTCAGCAGCGCGCTACGAAGCGCGGCGCGAAACCGCCCATGTGCTGATGAAGGTCGAGACCCACAACCACCCGACCGCGATCGCGCCATTTCCAGGTGCTGCGACTGGTGCTGGCGGCGAGATCCGCGACGAAGGTGCGACCGGTCGCGGTGCCAAGCCCAAGGCCGGCATCAGCGGCTTTACCGTTTCCAATCTGCGCCTGCCCGGCCTTGACGAGCCCTGGGAGCAGGCCAATGTCGGCCGACCCGCGCATATCGCCAGCCCGCTGCAGATCATGACCGAAGGGCCGCTCGGCGCGGCGGCTTTTAATAATGAATTCGGCCGGCCGATTCTCGGCGGCTATTTCCGCGTCTACGAGCAGGAAGTCGACGGCGTACAGCGTGGCTATCACAAGCCGATCATGATCGCCGGCGGCATCGGCGCGATCCGCAGCGATCTGACGCACAAAATCGCCTTCCCGGCCGGTTCGCTGTTGATCCAGTTGGGCGGCCCGGGCATGCGCATCGGCATGGGCGGCAGCGCTGCCAGTTCGATGGCGGCCGGCACCAATACCGCCGACCTCGATTTCGATTCGGTCCAGCGTGGCAACCCCGAGATGGAGCGGCGGGTGCAGGAAGTCATCAACCATTGCTGGGGCCTCGCCGAGCGCAACCCTTTGCTGGCGATCCACGATGTTGGCGCTGGCGGCATTTCCAACGCCTTCCCGGAACTGGTCAATGATGCCGGCCGCGGCGCGCGTTTCGATCTGCACAAGGTGCCGCTGGAAGCTTCGGGTCTGGCGCCCAAGGAAATCTGGTGCAACGAGAGCCAGGAACGCTATGTGCTCGCGATCGCTCCCGCAAGCCTGCCGCTGTTCCAGGCGCTGTGTGAGCGCGAGCGCTGCCCCTTCGCCGTCGTTGGTGTCACGACTGAGCAGCCTGATCTGGTGCTCGAGGAAGGCCCCGGAGGCGAGCGCGTGATCGACATGCCGATGGATGTGCTGCTGGGCAAGCCGCCGAAGATGCAGCGCGATGTGCGGCGGGTGGCTCGCGCGGGTGGCCGCTTGGAGCTGACCGGCGTCTCGCTGGCGCAAGCGGCTTTTGACGTGCTGCGGCATCCGACCGTGGCCTCCAAGCGCTTTTTGATCACGATCGGTGACCGCACGGTCGGCGGGCTCAATGCGCGCGACCAGATGGTCGGCCCCTGGCAGGTGCCGGTGGCTGACTGCGCGGTCACCCTGGCTGATTTCAAGGGCTTTGCCGGCGAGGCCTTTGCGCTCGGCGAGCGCACGCCGCTGGCCGCGGTGGACGGGCCGGTTTCGGGCCGCATGGCGGTGGCCGAGGCGATCACCAATCTGCTCGCCGCGCCGATCGAACTGTCGCGGGTGAAGCTGTCGGCCAACTGGATGGCCGCTTGTGGCGAACCGGGTGAGGACGCTGCGCTGTTTGACACGGTCAAGGCGGTGGGCATGGAACTCTGCCCGGCGCTGGGTATCTCGATTCCGGTCGGCAAGGACTCGCTGTCGATGCGTACCCGCTGGTCCGGGGCCGATGGCGCCGAACTGCAAGTTACTGCGCCGGTGTCCTTGATCATCACGGCCTTCGCGACGCTGGCCGATACGCGTGGCAGCTTGACGCCGCAGCTGCAAGCTGGCGACACCAGCCTGATCCTGATCGATCTGGGCCAGGGGCGGGCGCGCATGGGCGGCAGCATCCTGGCGCAGACCTTGAACCAGTTCGGCGATGAACTGCCTGACCTTGACGATGCCACGCAGTTGCAGCGCCTGGTGCTGGCGGTGAATGAATTGCGCGCCGC
Source organism: Roseateles toxinivorans (assembly GCA_945898095.1). Classification (GTDB taxonomy): domain Bacteria; phylum Pseudomonadota; class Gammaproteobacteria; order Burkholderiales; family Burkholderiaceae_C; genus Paucibacter_A; species Paucibacter_A toxinivorans_A. Next base: position 25,245 of record CAMDHE010000059.1, read on the forward strand.
CGGCAAGCTGCTGGCTTATCACGATCGCAGTGACGGCGGCCTCTGGGCAGCGGCTTGCGAGATGGCTTTTGCCGGGCATGTCGGCCTGAGCCTGAATGTCGACATGCTGGTCACCGAGGGCGATGGCATCCAGGACAGTCGCGCCGATTTTGGCGACTCGAAAAATTGGGCCGGTCAGGTCAACGCCAGGCGCGAAGAGTTGACGCTGAAGGCGCTGTTCAATGAAGAACTCGGCGTGCTGCTGCAGGTTCGCACCGATGAGCGCGATGCGGTGATGCAGGTGTTGCGCGCGCATCAGTTGTCCAGGCACAGCCATGTAATCGGCAAGCCCAACCACAGCGGCATGGTCGAGGTCTGGCGCGATGCCAAGAAGGTCTTCAGCGCGCCGCTGGAAGACCTGCACAAGGCCTGGGATGCGGTCTCATGGCGGATTGCGCAATTGCGCGACAACCCGGCCTGCGCCGACTCGGAACATCAGCAGACCGGCTTGGCGGCTGACCCCGGCCGCCATGTCAGCCTGAGCTTCGACCCGCAGGAAAATCCGGCCGCACCGTTCATCAATCGGGGCGCGCGGCCGAAGCTGGCGATTCTGCGCGAGCAGGGCGTCAACTCCCAGGTCGAGATGAGCTATGCAATGGCCTTGGCAGGCTTTGATACCTTTGACGTCCACATGAGCGATCTGCAGTCGGGCGCCGCCAGCTTGGATCAGTTCAAGGGCTTTGTTGCTTGCGGCGGCTTCAGCTACGGCGACACGCTCGGCGCCGGCGAAGGCTGGGCCCGCTCGGTCATGTTCAACCCGCTGCTGGCGGATCAGTTCAAGGCCTTTTTTGCCCGCTCCGACAGCTTTGCTCTCGGTGTCTGCAATGGCTGCCAGATGATGGCGGCCTTGTCGCCGATCATCCCCGGTGCGCAGGACTGGCCAAAATTCACCCGCAACCGCAGCGAGCAGTTCGAGGCCAGATTGGCGATGGTCGAGATCCTGCCCAGCCCGAGTCTGTTTTTCAGTGGCATGGCCGGCAGCCGATTGCCGATCGCGGTCTCGCATGGCGAGGGCTTTGCCGATTTCTCGCAGCGCGGCGATGCCGGCAAGGTCGCGCGCGCCATGCGCTTTGTCGACCACCAGGGTCAGCCGACCGAAATCTATCCGCTCAATCCGAACGGCAGCCCGGACGGCCTGACCTCGGTGACCACCGCCGATGGACGCTTCACCGTGCTGATGCCGCATCCCGAGCGGGTTTTCCGCAATGTCCAGCTGAGCTGGACTTCGGGTGATGTCAGCGAGCTCAGCCCCTGGATGCGGATGTTCCGTAATGCGCGGGCCTGGGTCGGCTGAAGCAGGCTCAGGCCTGGTTCAATCCAGGTTCAAACCATCGAGCAAGCTATAGGAATGGAGCTTGGCTTGGTTGTCATGGACGGCGCAGGCAACGATGAATTCGTCGGCACCGGTGCGCTGGATCGTGGCTTGCAGGCCGGCGCGGACGCTGGCCGGCGAGCCGGCGATCGTCTCGGCCAGCATCCGCTCGACGCCGGCTTTTTCCTGGGCATTCCAGCGCCCTTCCATGCTGTCTATCGGGCGCGGCAACGGCCCGCGCTGGCCACGCTGCATGCCGAGAAATCGCAGTTGCAGCGAGGTCAATAGCATGGCCGCCTCGGCATCGCTGTCGGCGACGATCAGGTTCAGGGCCACCATCGCGTAGGACTGCGGGTGCCTGCTGCTCGGCCGGTAGCTGCTGCGGTAGATTCGCAGCGCCTGCATCAGCAAGTCGGGCGCGAAATGCGAGGCAAAGGCGAAGGGCAGGCCGAGGTAAGCCGCCAGCTGGGCGCTGTAGAGGCTAGACCCGAGCAACCAGATCGGCACCTCGGTGCCCTGGCCCGGGATCGCTCGCACTACCTGACCCGGCCGTGACGGCGCCAGATAGCTCTGCAACTCGATGACGTCTTCCGGGAAGCGGTCTTCGGCCGAATTGTCCAGATGGCGGCGCAGCGCCCGCATCGTCGGCCCATCGGTGCCCGGCGCACGGCCCAGGCCCAGGTCGATGCGGTCAGGAAACAAGGTGGCCAGGGTGCCGAACTGTTCGGCAATCGTCAGCGGTGCATGGTTCGGCAACATGATGCCGCCTGAACCGACGCGGATGCGCTGCGTGGCGGCTGCCAACTGGCCGATCAATACGGCGGTCGCCGAGCTGGCTACACCGTCCATATTGTGGTGCTCGGCAACCCAGAAGCGCTGGTAGTTCAAGCCGTCGGCATGTCGTGCCAAGGCGATCGATTGGCGCAAGGCGCCAGCGGTATCGCTGCCTTCGACAATCGGGGCGAGATCGAGAATTGACAATGGAATCATGTGGCTAGTCTAGACTGGTCGCCAATACCCCTGCCCGGAGCCCGCTTGATTGCTGCCACCCCCCGCCATTCCCGCATCGATGCCTTGCGCGGTTTCGCCATTGTCTGGATGGCGCTATTCCATTTTTCTTTTGATTTGAACCATTTCGGCTGGTTGGTCCAGGACCTGTACCGCGATCCTTTCTGGACGCTGCAGCGCTCGGCCATCGTCAGCCTGTTCCTGTTCTGTGCCGGCATCGGGCAGGCAATGGCCATCGAGCAGGGCCAGCCTTGGCGGCGCTTCTGGCGGCGCTGGGCCCAGGTGGCGGCCTGTGCCTTGCTGGTTTCTGCTGGCTCCTGGTGGATGTTCCCGCACAGCTGGATCAGCTTCGGCGTCCTGCACGGCATGGCGCTGATGCTGCTGATCCTGCGCTGGGCCGGGCCGCGCCTGCCGCTATGGGCTTGCTGGCCGGGCGGATTGGCGCTGCTGCTGGCGCCGCAGTTCTGGTCGCATGCTTTCTTTGATACGCGCTGGACCAACTGGGTCGGGCTGGTCACGCAAAAACCGGTGACTGAAGACTATGTGCCCGTTCTGCCCTGGCTTGGCGTGATGCTGCTGGCTTTCGCTCTGGGCCGCTGGGTGATCGCGCGCCGGCCGCAGTTGATCAGCGGAGCCCTACCTGCTTTCTTGAGCCCACTGGCGCTGCTCGGGCGCTGGTCCTTGAGCTTTTACATGCTGCATCAACCCGTTTTAATCGGTTTGCTGGCGCTAGCCGCTACGATGCGAGGATGAGTTCCAATAAAACGCTTTTCGGCTTTCACGCCGTGTCCGTGCGCCTGAAGACGCATCCTGAATCAGTCATCGAGATCCATGTCGATGCGACGAGGCGCGACCAGCGCATGCGCCAGTTCATTGCCCGTTCCAGGGACGCTGGTGCCAAGGTGATTGAAGGCAATGACGAACAATTGGCCAAGATCGCTGGCACCACCCGCCATCAGGGCGTGGTGGCGCGGGTGCAGGCCTTGCTGATGCCTCATTCGCTCGACGATGTGATGGAAGACATCAAGGGCATGCCCTTGCTGCTGATACTCGACGGCGTGACCGACCCGCACAACCTCGGCGCCTGCTTGCGCGTGGCCGATGGTGCGGGTGTGCATGCGGTGGTGGCACCGAAGGACAACGCCGTCGGTTTGAACGCCACGGTGGCCAAGGTGGCCAGCGGTGCCGCCGAGACCGTGCCTTATGTCATGGTGACGAATCTGGCGCGCTCCCTGAAAGAGCTCAAGGAGTTCGACATCCTGGTCGTCGGCACCTCGGATCAGGCTGAACAATCGATCTATGAGCTCGACCTGAACCGGCCGGTGGCCCTGGTACTGGGCTCTGAAGGCGATGGCCTGAGGCAGTTGACCGCCAAGACCTGCGATGTGCTGGTGCGCATCCCGATGCAGGGTGCGGTGGAAAGCCTCAACGTCTCGGTCGCTGCAGGCGTTTGCCTGTTTGAAGTGCTGCGCCAACGTCAGGCCGCGCAGAAAAAAACTGTTTCCTGAACCAACCCCCTTTGATTTCGTCATAAAGCCAAGATGCCAGTCATTGCAGTCAATCATCCCCTCATCAAGCACAAGATCGGTCTGATGCGCGAGGACGATATTTCGACCAAGAAATTCCGTGAACTGACAGCCGAAGTGGCGAGGCTGCTGGCCTATGAAGCGACGGCAGATTTTCCGCTCGAAAAAACGATGATCGAATGCTGGAGCGGCCCGACCGAGATCGACCAGATCGCCGGCCGCAAGGTCACCGTCGTGCCGATTTTGCGCGCCGGACTGGGCATGCTTGACGGTGTTCTCGACATGATTCCGAATGCCAAGATCAGCGTCGTCGGCCTGGCCCGCGACCATGAGTCGCTGCAGCCGGTGCATTATTTCGAGCGCTTTGTCGGTCAACTGGCAGAGCGTACGGCCCTGATCGTCGACCCGATGCTTGCCACCGGCGGCTCATTGATCGCGACGATCGAGTTGCTCAAGCGTCGTGGCTGCAAGGACATCCGCGCGCTGGTGTTGGTCGCCGCGCCCGAGGGCATCGCCGCGCTGAACCTGGCCCACCCGGAGGTCCGCTGCTGGACGGCGGCGATCGACAGCCACCTGAACGAACAGGGCTACATCATCCCCGGCCTCGGCGACGCCGGCGACAAAATCTTCGGGACGAAAGAGAGCTAGTAGCTCTCTTTCGATCTTCGAGGCTAGTAGCCTTCTT
>CAMDHE010000060.1 GCA_945898095.1 Roseateles toxinivorans
CGAGGGCGCTCCGTTTGTTGCAGGGGGTTGGGTGGGCAATGCTCGGGCGGGGCATCGCGTGATGCCTTGATGCGGCTCAAGCTCGTTGTGGAGTCAGGGCCCAAGAATCGCGGACAACTCGGCGCAGGAGGGCAAGATGTTGCAAATCCGGTTTCACGGCAGGGGCGGGCAGGGCGTGGTGACTGCGGCCGAAATGCTGTCGGTCGCAGCGTTTGAGCAGGGCCGCCATGCGCAGGCATTTCCAAGCTTCGGTTCCGAACGCACCGGTGCGCCGGTGGTGGCTTTTTGCCGTATCGCTGACAGTGAAATCCGCTTGCGCGAGCCGATCGTCGCGCCCGATGTGCTGATCGTTCAGGACCCGACGCTGCTGCACCAGGTCGATGTGTTCCAGGGCTTGCAGGCCGACGGCTATGTGCTGATCAACAGCCGGCGCGATTTTCATGCTCTGGGGCTGAGCGAGATCGAACTGCGCTTTCGCGCTGACCGCTTGATGACGGTGCCGGCGACCGAAATCGCGCTGAAGCATCTTGGCCGGCCCTTGCCCAATGCGGTGATGCTGGGCGGATTTGCCGCGCTTTCAGGCTTGATCACGCTGGACGCCTTGGCCCATGCGATCGGCCAGAAGTTCAAAGGCAAGGTGGCCGATGGCAATGTCGCCGCCGCCGCCGAAGCTTTTCTGTTCGTGTCCAGGCAGATGCAGGAGTTGGCTGATGTTGAAACAAACTGAAGGGTCCCGCGCCGTGGCCGAGGCGGTGGCCTTGAGCCGGCCCGAGGTGATCTGCGCTTACCCGATTTCGCCGCAGACCCATATCGTCGAGGGCCTCGGTGAAATGGTCAAAAGCGGGGCGCTGGCGCCCTGCGAGTTCATCAACGTAGAGAGCGAGTTCGCGGCGATGAGCGTGGCGATCGGCGCTTCGGCTGCCGGCGCGCGCACCTACACGGCAACCGCCAGCCAGGGCTTGCTGTTCATGGCCGAAGCGGTCTACAACGCTTCAGGCCTGGGTCTGCCGATCGTGATGACGGTGGCCAACCGCGCGATCGGCGCGCCGATCAACATCTGGAACGACCATAGCGATTCGATGAGCCAGCGCGATTGTGGCTGGATCCAGCTCTTCGCCGAGAGCAATCAGGAGGCCCTCGACCTGCATATCCAAGCTTTCAAGCTGGCCGAGGAATTGTCGATGCCAGTGATGGTCTGCATGGACGGTTTCATCCTCACCCATGCCTATGAGCGGGTGGATATTCCGCGCCAGGCCGAGGTCGATGCCTTCTTGCCGCCCTATGAGCCGCGGCAGTTGCTCGACCCGCTGGAGCCGGTCTCGATCGGCGCGATGGTCGGCCCCGAAGCCTTCATGGAAGTGCGCTATCTGGCCCATGCGAAACAGCTGACTGCGCTGGAGCGGATCCCGCATATCGCGGCTGAATTCGAAGCCCGCTTCGGGCGCCAATCAGGCGGCCTGGTGCGACCTTATCGCTGCGAAGACGCCGAAACCATCGTCGTGGCGCTCGGTTCGGTGCTCGGTACCTTGAAGGACACGATTGACGAGTTGCGTGCCGACGGTGTCCTCATCGGTGTGCTCGGCATCCAGTCCTTTCGACCGTTCCCGATCGCGGCGGTGCGTGCCGCGCTGCAGGCAGCCAAACGCGTCGTGGTGCTGGAAAAGAGTTTTTCAGTCGGGCTGGGCGGCGTCTTGTCGAATGATGTGCGGCTGGCGCTGCACCGTCTGGGCCAGCAGGGCTATACCGTGATTGCCGGTCTGGGTGGGCGCGCGATCACCAAGTCCTCACTGCACCGCACGCTGCGCGAAGCGATTGCCGACAAGCTCGAAGCGCTGACCTTCATGGACCTCGACTGGCGCATCGTCAATCGCCAGCTGGAGCGTGAAGCGCTGATTCGCCGCAGCGGCCCGATTGCCGAAAACCTGCTGCGCGATGTCGGCATGGTGGCCTCCAAAGTCAGTTGATCCGGGCTTGCTTGCTTTCACCAGAATCCTGGGCAAGCGCAAAACCGGCATCCGCAACAACGCCAATCAGCGAAGGGAACCCGAGCGATGTCGCAACAACAAGTCAAGTTTTACCAGACCGGTACCTTCACCGTTGGCAACCGGCTGCTGGCGCCCGAGCAGCGCAGCGTGCAGGCCTCGGTGGAACGCAGCAATTCGCTGAATTCGGGCCACCGCGCCTGCCAGGGTTGCGGCGAGGCGCTGGGCGCACGCTATGCGGTGGATGCGGCAATGCGCGCGACCCAGGGACAGTTGATCGCCGCCAACGCCACCGGCTGTCTGGAGGTGTTTTCGACGCCTTATCCCGAGACTTCCTGGCAGCTGCCCTGGATCCATTCGCTGTTCGGCAATGCCGCGGCGGTGGGCACCGGCATCGCGGCGGCATTGAAGATCAAGGCAGTTAAAGCGGGCCAGGCAGCGAGCAAGGTGCGGGTGATTGCGCAGGGCGGCGATGGTGGCACGACCGACATCGGTTTCGGTTGCCTGTCAGGCATGTTCGAGCGAAACGACGATGTGCTCTACATCTGCTACGACAACGAGGCTTATATGAACACCGGCGTGCAGCGCAGTTCGGCCACACCGCCGGGTGCGCGCACGGCCACGACGATGGCGGTCGGGTCTGAGCCGGGGGCCGAGTTCGGCCGCGGCAAGAACCTCCCGCAGATCGCGATGGCGCATGAAATCCCCTATGTCGCCACTGCCACGGTGGCTGATCTGCACGACCTGGAAGCCAAGGTCGAAAAGGCCATGAGCTTGCACGGCGCGCGCTATCTGCATGTCCTCGTGCCTTGCCCGCTGGGCTGGGGCTCGGCCAGCCACGACACCATCAAGCTGGCCAGGCTGGCGCGCGAGACCGGCATTTTTCCGGTGTTCGAGGCCGAACATGGCGAAGTCACCCAGGTCACGAGGATCCGCCGGCAGTTGCCGGTCGAGGAATACCTGAAACCGCAAAAACGTTTTGCCCATTTGTTCGGCGCCAAGCCGCAAGCCGGCATGCTGGCAAAGATCCAGGCTGACGCTGACCGCAATATCCGCCGCTTCAAGCTGCTCGACTTGCCAGAGGAACAATGAGATGGACAAGCCTTTCGCCATCACGCTCGACCCCGGATCTTCGCTGGCCAACAAGACCGGCACCTGGCGCACCGAGCGCCCGGTTTATGTCGACCGCCTGCCGCCTTGCAATGCGCAATGCCCGGCCGGCGAAGACATCCAGGGCTGGTTGTTCCACGCCGAATCGGGTGACTATGAAACCGCCTGGCGCCACCTGACGCGCGACAACCCCTTCCCCGCCATCATGGGGCGGGTCTGCTATCACAGCTGCGAAGGCGCTTGCAACCGCGCCAAGCTCGACGCTGCAGTCGGCATCAATTCGGTCGAGCGCTTTCTGGGTGACCAGGCGCTTGAACTCGGCTGGGCGTTTGATGCCCCACCGGCCGCTACCGACCGCCATGTGCTGATCGTCGGCGCCGGTCCTTCAGGCATGTCGGCGGCCTATCAGTTGCGCCGTCTGGGCCACGCGGTCACTGTGCTCGAGGCCGGCCCGCTGCTCGGCGGCATGATGCGCTTTGGCATCCCCAAATACCGGCTGCCGCGTGCGGTGCTGGATGCGGAGATGCAGCGCATCGTCGCGATGGGTGTGACGGTGCAGTTGAATACCAAGGTCTTCGATCTGGCCAAAACGATGAAGGAGGGCGGTTACGACGCGGCCTTCCTGGCAGTTGGCGCGCATATTGCCAAGCGCACCTATATTCCCGCCAAGGATTCCTCTCGCATCCTCGATGCGGTGGCCGTATTGCGTTCGATGGAGGGTGCCGACGGCGCGGAGCAACCGATGCTGGGCCGGCGCGTGGTGGTTTATGGCGGCGGCAACACGGCGCTCGATGTGGCGCGCACGGCCAAACGGCTTGGCGCTACCGAAGCGATCATCGTCTACCGCCGTACCCGCGAAAAAATGCCAGCGCATGACTTCGAGGTCGAGGAAGCGCTGCAGGAAGGCGTGCTGGTCAAATGGCTGTCGACCATCAAGGCGGCCGGCGACGGTGCGCTGACGATCGAGAAGATGGTGCTCGATGGCCAGGGTCTGCCGCAGCCGACCGGCGAATTCGAAACGCTGGAGGCCGATTCGCTGATCCTGGCACTCGGCCAGGATGTGGATCTGTCCTTGCTCGACGATGTGCCCGGGCTGACGCTGAAAGACGGCGTCGTGCAGGTTGACCCGGCGACGATGATGACCGGCCATCCGGGTCTTTTTGCCGGCGGCGACATGGTGCCGGCCGAACGCAATGTCACCGTCGCCGTAGGCCATGGCAAGAAGGCCGCGCGCCATATCGACGCTTGGCTGCGCGGCGCGAAGGTCGAAGCTGCAGCCAAGCATGGTGCAGCCACCTTCGAGCGGCTGAACCCTTGGTACTACAGCGACGCGCCCAAGACCCTGCAGCCGCAGCTTGACATCGCCCGCCGCACCAGCAGCTTTGACGAGGTGCACGGTGGCCTGAGCGCAGACAACGCCTTGTTCGAAGCGCGCCGCTGCCTGAGTTGCGGCAATTGCTTTGAATGCGACAACTGCTACGGCGTTTGCCCCGACAACGCGGTCATCAAGCTCGGCCCCGGGATGGGCTACGAGTTCAACTACGACTACTGCAAGGGCTGTGGGGTCTGTGTCGCCGAATGCCCGAGCGGATCGATTGATATGCGGCCTGAAGAGGTCTGACTTGCTTCGTTTTACCGATCTTTACCCATGGTGGCCCGACAACTGCGCCGGCTTGGCGTAGCATTGAGGCTGCTGCGCAATGGCGTGGCCAGGACAGATTGGGAGATTGCAAATGACAAGCAGATTCATGCAAAAGACCGCCGTCGCCAGCTTGCTGTGCGCCGCTGCGGTATCGGCACTTGCGACCGAATATGGCACCGTGGTGTCGGTCATTCCGGTGGTTGGCGCAGTGCCCGTGCAGCAGCGCCAATGCACCGAAGAACAAGTCAGCTATCAGCAGCCCAATAGCGGCGCGGGCGCTTTGATCGGTGCGATTGCAGGTGCGGCGATCGGCAGCAATATGGGTTCCGGCGCAGGCCGAGCCGCCGCGACCGGCCTGGGCATGGTGGCCGGATCGGTGATCGGTGACCGGGCCGAGGCCAACGGCAACCCGCCGGCAACTTCGCTGGTGCAGCGCTGCCGCGTGATCGTGCGCTACGAAAACCGCAATATCGGCTATGACGTGGCCTATGACTACCAGGGCGTGCGCCGCGTGGCCAGGTTGGCGCAGGATCCGGGCGACCGGATCGCGCTCGAAACCAATGTGACCGCCAGCGGCGCCATGCCGCAGGGCCGGATGGCAGCGCCGCCGCCCGTCGATAGCTACTATGAGCAGCAGCCCCCAACGGTTTACCGGGAGGCTCCGCCGCCCGCTGTGGTCTATGTACAGCCGCCGGTCTACTACGGGCCGCCGGCTTACATGAATCCCTGGCCTTATGTGGGTGGCGCCATCTACCTCGGCCACGGGGGCCGCAGGCACCGGTGGTAAGTCAGGCACGCGCCGCGCCTAAAATGCTCATCCTTACCCCAAGGGATTCGAGATGAGCATCAAGAGCGACAAATGGATCAGGCGCATGGCCGAGCAGCAGGGCATGATCGAGCCCTTTGAGCCGGGGCAGGTCCGCCTCAATGCAGCCGGCGAAAAAATCGTCAGCTACGGCACCTCCAGCTATGGCTATGACATCCGTTGCGCGCCCGAGTTCAAGGTGTTCACCAATGTCTACAGCTCGATCGTCGATCCCAAGAATTTCGACGAGAAGAGCTTTGTCGACATGGAAGGCGACTTCTGCATCATCCCGCCCAACAGCTTCGCGCTGGCCCGGACGATCGAGTATTTCCGCATCCCGCGCAATGTGCTGACCATCTGCCTGGGCAAGAGCACTTATGCGCGCTGCGGCATCATCGTCAACGTGACCCCGTTCGAACCCGAATGGGAGGGATTTGTCACCCTTGAATTCAGCAACACCACGCCGCTGCCGGCCAAGATCTACGCTGGCGAAGGTTGCGCGCAGGTGCTGTTCTTCGAGAGCGACGAGGTCTGCGAGACCAGCTACAAGGACCGTGGCGGCAAATACCAGGGCCAGCGCGGCGTGACCTTGCCTAAGGCCTGAAGGCGAGGCTGAACAAGCCCCTGGCGATTGCTGGGTTGGCATGTGGAAATCCCGCGTAGCGCTGCGCCGGGCAATGCCGATAATCGCTGACCCATTTATCGGACCGAGCCCATGCAAACTTCCCGTATTTTTTTCAAATTCCTGACCTGCCTGTTCGGCTGCGCGATAGCGGCGAGCGCATTCGCCGCAGAGCCAAGGCAGGACCTGCTGGCAGCTGCCAAGCAAGAGCAAGCCGCCCTGCTGACCACGTTGGAGCAGCTCTGTGCGATAGAGACCGGTAGTCGTGAGTTGGCAGGTTTGCAGAAGATGTCCGAGCTGCTGGCTACCAGACTGCGCGCATTGGGGGGCGAGGTCGAAATTCTCGAGCCCGCCGAGGTTTACAGAATGGACGACACGCCGGAGCAATTGGGGCGCACGGTCAAAGCGGTGTTTCGCGGTAAGGGGACCAAGAAGCTGTTGTTGATCGCCCATATGGACACCGTTTATCCGGCCGGCATGCTGGCGCGCCAGCCCTTCGGTATTCGCGAAGATCGCGCTTACGGCTTGGGCATTGCAGACGACAAGCAGGGGCTGGCGGTGGTGCTGCACAGCCTGGCCATGTTGAAGGGGCTGGGCTATCAGGGGTATGGCCAGATCACCGTGCTTTTCAATGCGGATGAGGAGATCTCTTCGCCCGGCTCGCGTGCGCTGCTGACCCGGCTCGGTGCCGAGCATGATGCGGTGATGTCGTTCGAGGGCTCCGGTGCGGCCAGCGACAAGTTGTCACTGGCCACCGCCGGCATCGCGGCAGTCAGTTTGACTGTGCATGGGCGCGCATCGCATGCCGGTGGCGCGCCCCAGTTCGGCATCAATGCCCTGTACGAGTTGTCACACCAGATCCTGCAGATGCGCGATTTGTCCGATCCCGCCATCGGTTTGAAGCTGAACTGGACGATGGCCAAGGCCGGCATCGTGCGCAATATGATTCCGCCGCTGGCCACGGCCGAGGCCGATGTGCGGGTGCTGCGTGTTGCCGACTATGAGGCGATCGAGCAAAAACTGCGCCAAAGGATCCAGAACCGGTTGCTGTCCGATGCAAGGGTTGAGTTGAAGTTCGAGCGCCGCCGTCCACCACTCGAGGCCACTGCGGCCAATCGCGCTTTTGCTGACCATGCCAAACAGGTTTACAAGGAGCTGGGGCTCGATTTGCGCGTTGATGCGGTGGCCGAAGGCGGTGGCACCGATGCCGCTTTTGCTGCGCTGCGAACTCAAGCGCCGGTGGTTGAACGATTTGGCCTGCGTGGTGCCGGTGCCCACAGCAGCGACGCGGAATATGTGCTGATCAGTTCGATCGTGCCGCGCCTGTACCTTGCGGCGCGGATGATTGCCGAATTCTCCGAGGGCCGGGTGCCTGCCAGGTGAGGGTTGTCCGGGGCCGGAGGCTTGATTGACAGGCCTTTGGTCTTGGTCTTGCCATTCAATGGGATAAGTGTTAACCCTTTGTTTCACTCAAAAACCCGCATTGTGAAATTTTTATTCAGGGTTTTTGCTTATCTTGTAAGTTCCGCTTCAGTCCGGCGTCAGAAGCAGGTCAGAGGAGTCCCCGATAGTCAGGCCCAAGGATCACCGGTCGGTGATTTCCCTGGACTGAAATGACGGAGACTGAACAAATGGCAACTGCAAAAGCGGTGTCGACCAGCGCGCCGATGACGGCGGAAGAGAAGAAGGTCATCTTCGCCTCTTCACTCGGAACGGTGTTCGAGTGGTACGACTTTTATCTTTATGGCTCGCTCGCAGCCATCATTGCAAAGCAATTCTTCTCGGGTCTCGATCCGCAAGCTGCTTTCATCGCTTCGCTGCTGGCTTTTGCTGCAGGCTTCATCGTGCGACCTTTCGGCGCGCTGGTGTTCGGCCGCCTCGGCGACATGATCGGTCGTAAGTACACCTTCCTGGTGACCATCGTGATCATGGGTATGTCGACCTTCGTCGTCGGCGTGCTGCCTTCCTACGCCAGCATCGGCATTGCTGCACCGGTCATCCTGATCGCGCTGCGCATGCTGCAAGGCCTGGCACTCGGCGGTGAGTACGGCGGTGCTGCGACCTATGTGGCCGAACATGCGCCGCAAGACAAGCGCGGTGCTTACACCTCCTGGATCCAGACCACAGCCACGCTGGGTCTGTTCCTGTCGCTGATGGTGATTCTCGGCACTCGCACCTTGATCGGTGAAGTTGCCTTTGGTGACTGGGGCTGGCGCGTGCCGTTCATCGTTTCGATCCTGCTGCTGGGTGTCAGCGTCTGGATTCGCTTGTCGATGAACGAGTCGCCTGCATTCCAGAAAATGAAGTCCGAGGGCAAGACGTCCAAGGCACCGTTGACCGAATCATTCGGCCAGTGGAAGAACATGAAGATCGTCATGCTGGCGCTCTTCGGTCTGGTGGCCGGCCAGGGTGTGGTCTGGTATTCAGGTCAGTTCTATGCGCTGTTCTTCCTGACCAGCGTTCTGAAAGTTGACAATTCGACCGCCAACATTCTGGTGGCTGTGGCTTTGTTGCTGGGCACGCCATTCTTTGTCGTCTTCGGTACCCTGTCGGACAAGATCGGCCGCAAGCCAATCATCATGGCCGGCCTGTTGCTCGCCATCGTGACTTATTTCCCGCTCTTCAAGGCATTGACCAACGCAGCCAATCCTGACCTGGCCAAGGCCCAGGCTACGGCTCAGCTGACGCTGACGGTCGACCAGTCGACCTGCTCGTTCCAGGGCAGCCCGATTGCCCGCGAGGTTGACTTCACCAGCAGCTGCGATATTGCCAAGCGTGCCTTGGCTTTGTCATCAGCCAGCTACGAAACCCTCCCTGGTCCTGCAGGCTCGATTGCAGTGGTCAAGGTCGGCGAGGTTGTCATCAACGGCTTGAACGCCACGGTCATGGCCGGTGGTCACAAGTTCGACGAAGCCAGCGCGAATGGCATCAAGGCCTTCAAGAAAGAACTGGCTGACGCGATGAAGGCAGCCGGCTATCCCCCCAAGGCTGACCCGGACAAGATCAACAAGCCAATGGTTGTCGGCATCCTGTTCATCCTGATGATTTACGTCACGATGGTGTACGGACCGATCGCCGCGATGCTGGTGGAATTGTTCCCGACGCGTATCCGCTACACCTCGATGAGCCTGCCTTATCACATCGGCAATGGCTGGTTTGGTGGCCTGCTGCCTTCGATCACCTTCGCGATGGTGGCGCAGAACGGCAACATCTATCACGGCCTGTGGTATCCGATCGGCGTGGCAGCGATGACTCTGGTCGTTGGCTTGCTGTTCGTCAAGGAAACCAAAGACGTCGACATCTACAAGCACGACTGAAGTCGCGAGGCCCGACGGGCCTCTCTTCGATAGTTCAAAGGCGGCCCTCGGGCCGCCTTTGTTCGTTCTGAGAATGCACAATCGCGCCATTGCCGGACGGCATGGGCGGATTAAAGCAGAAGGTCTTGTGAGGCGATTGATGCGATCGAAACAAGCTGGCGTGTTGCTGGTGGGTGAAGCCCTGGTGGACGAATTCGCCGACCAGCATGTGGCGGGTGGTGCACCGTTGAATGTGGCTCGCCACCTGGCGGCAATCGGCGTGCCAGCCTTGCTGACCACCCGAATTGGCGTTGACGATGCCGGCGGCCGTTTGGTGCGAGCCAGCATGAAACGCTTTGGTCTCAGCGAGCAGGGTCTGCAACTGGACCAGCAGCACCCGACCGGTCGGGTCAGCGTGATCGAAGCGGGTGGCGCGCACCGATTCGAGATCCATTCCGATGCGGCCTGGGATCACCTGGACGGTGCTGTCCTGCCGGACTTGTTGATTCAACAGGAGCCGGACTTTGTCTATTTCGGCAGCCTGGCGCAGCGTCATCCGGTCGCCCGTGCGAGCCTGCGCGGCCTGCTCTCTCTGGCCGGTGCGCAGCGGCGCTTGCGCTATCTGGACCTCAATTTGCGCGATGGCAGCAGCAGCGCCGAACTGGCCGAGGCTTCGCTGCATCTGGCCGATTGGGTCAAGGTCAATCAGGATGAACTGGCGCTGCTGCTTGACTGGTTCGACGCTGGCGATGTGCCCGTTGGCGTTGAAGGGCTGATGCGGCGCTTCGAGTTGCAACTGTTGGTCGTGACGCGCGGCGAGCAGGGCTATGCCGCCTTTGATTCGCAAGGTCAGCAAATCGCCAGCGGCAGCGGCATCGCCATCGCCGATCTCGCCGATACGGTCGGCGCCGGCGATGGTTTTAGCGCGATGCTGCTGGCAGCAACGCTGGCTGGGCAGCCCTTGCCCATGGCGCTCGACCTGGCGAATCGCTATGCCTCGGCGTTATGCAGTCAGCGCGGGCCGATACCGGCCGATGACGGATTCTTCAGGCCTTGGCAGTCGGCGTTAAAAAGCAATAGCGCATGAAACACCAAGACCAACGCCCTGGCTGGCAGGCGCGAACGATCCCCGCATTCGGCCCTTCGGGCCATCCATGCGGGCTACAAACCGACCCCGTAGCCCGCCAAGCAGCGCAGCGGATTACGGGTTTTGGCAAGTACGAATGAGCTCGGTATTCGGCCCGCCTGGCCGTCCAAGCGGGCGAAAAACCGACCCCGTAGCCCGCCAAGCAGCGCAGCGGATTGCGGGTTTTGGCAAGTACGAATGATCCCCGCATTTGGCCCACCAGGCCGTCCAAGCGCGCGACAAACCAACCCCGTAGCCCGCCAAGCAGCGCAGCGGATTGCGGGGTTTGACAAGTACGAATGATCCCCGCATTCGGCCCACCAGGCCGTCCAAGCGCGCGACAAACCAACCCCGTAGCCCGCCAAGCAGCGCAGCGGATTGCGGGGTTTGGCAAGTCCGAATGAGCTCGGTATTCGGCCCGCCAGGCCCTCCAAACGCGCGACAAACCGACCCCGTAGCCCGCCAAGCAGCGCAGCGGATTGCGGGGTCTGGATTCGGGGAAGTCGAGCTGGTTTCCCGATTGCCTCGCTGGGCTTGTGGCTGAAGCCGCCCTCAGCCTCCTGTCAGCTTGGGCCGTAACAATCGAGGCAATTCAACTTTCTGGAACGATCATGTGGAAATTGCTTGCTGGGTTTGCGGTGTTTGCGGCGCTGGCCATCTATGTCATGAGCAAGGGTGGCGACATCGACATGGGCGGTGAAAAACATGACGTGACGGCCCATGCCGAGGCGGCTTCTGCGCCTGCGTCGGCGGCTTCAAACTGAAGATCTTCTTGTTTGGCTTGATCTCGTCTTGATGTAAATCAAGCCAATCAGGCCGGCGCCCGCATAGGGTGTCGGCATGCCCAAGATCCTTCGCAGTCTGGCGGGGAAACTCGCCCTGATCCAGACCACCTTCCTGGTTGTGGCATTGGCTTCGATCGCCTTCACGCTATGGGTGTCTTGGCAACTCGAGGGCGGCGCGGGTGCCATCAATGAAGCCGGTCGCATGCGCATGCTGACCTACAAGCTGACGCTGGCACATCAGTCCGGTGAGCAGATCGAGGTCGAAGCAGGGGTCAAGCGCTTTGACGCGATGATGCTCAATTTGCGCAACGGCGACCCTTCGCGCCCGCTGTTCATTCCCGACAACCCGGCCTGCCTTGAGGGCTTTGCAGCGGTCGAGCAGGCTTGGCAGCCCTTGCGATCGCGTTTCCTCGCCGAGGCTGGCGACCCGGCTTTACGTCAAAATTCCGACCGGTTCGTCGAGACCGTCGAGAAATTTGTCTCTGCCATCGAGCGCACGATCGCTACGCGTACCGCGATGCTCGGCGGGCTCTGTTTCGGCCTGGTGCTGCTGGTCGTGGCGGCTTCGGTGATGTTCGTTTCGGGCACCTTTGTCTGGATCGTCAAGCCCTTGCAGCGCCTGCGCGACGGGCTGTCCTTGATGGCCGCAGGCGACTTCACGCCCCGGGTCGACGAGGGCAACTCGGTCGAAGAATTCGCGACCCTGGCCCTGGGTTTCAACCAGATGGCCGATGCTTTGCAGCAGTCCTACCGCGGGCTCGAAGACAAGGTGGCAGGCAAGACCGCCGACCTCGCGCAACAGAACGAGCGCCTGGCAGCGCTTTACGACGTGGCGCTGATGGCGGTGATGAGTCTATGCAGTCTGGAGGAACTGGCGCAGATTTTTGCCGAAAAGATCAGCCGCATTGCTGGTGCCGATGCTGCGGCAGTGCGGCTGGCCTCCGAAGATGGCGAACGCCTGCTGCTGCTCGGGCAAGTGCGGCTGCCGCACAGCATGAGGGACGCCGAGCTTTGCGTTTTTCGCGGTGATTGCGCTTGCGGTGAACATCTCGAAACTGCGCTGGGCGCGCGCGTCATTTCGATCAACCCGCTGGTTCCGCAGGGTCTCAAGCATTGTGAAGCGGCCGGCTACCAGACGGTCGTGACGATTCCGATGCGCACCTTGAGCCGGACGGTCGGCGAAGTGGAGTTGTTTTTCTTCGGCGAGAGGGCGGTGCTTGAAAGCGAGCGCCATTTGCTTGATGCCTTGGCCGGCCTGGTCGCGACCCAGCTCGACAACCTGCGGCTGGCCGCACGCGACCGCGAAATGGCGGTCAGCGAGGAGCGCAATATGCTCGCGCAGGAACTGCATGATTCGATCGCGCAGTCGCTGGCTTTCCTGAAAATCCAGGTGCAATTGCTGCGCGGCGCCATCCAGAAGCAACGGCCGGCCGAAGTCGAAGCCAGCCTGACCGAGATCGACGCCGGTGTACGCGAAAGCTATGCCGATGTGCGCGAGTTGCTGGTGCATTTCCGCACCAGGCCAGATCATGAAGACATCGTCCATGCCTTGCGCAGCACTTTGTCAAAGTTCGAGTTGCAAAGCGGGCTTGAAATCCAGCTGACGATGTCGGGCCATGGTCTGCCCTTGCCGCCCGACCAGCAGGTACAGGTGCTGCATATATTGCAAGAGGCTCTGTCGAATGTACGCAAGCATGCGGGAGCCAAGAGGGTCGAGTTGCGCGTGCTGCAGGCGCCGCAATGGCGTTTCGAGGTTTGTGACGATGGTGCGGGTTTCGACGCTGGCGCTGACGCCTTCGATGAAACCCATGTCGGCCTGCGCATCATGGCCGAGCGTGCCCAGCGCATCGGCGCGCAGCTGCAGATCCGAAGCCAGCCGGGCGGCGGCACGCAGATTTCATTGCTGCTGCCGGCGCAGGTCGAGCGTGAAGAGATGGCAGCATGAACAAGGCTGAAAAAATCGAGCTGATCCGCATCATGGTGGTCGACGACCACAGTCTGTTCAGGCGCGGGCTGACCGCCTTGCTGGCGCAGGAGGAGGGCCTGGAAGTGGTGGGTGAAGCCTCTGACGGCAGCGAAGCGCTGCGCCGCATCAAGGATCTGCAACCGGCGGTCGTGCTGCTCGACAACCATATGCCCGGTGTGCGCGGTGTCGACCTGTTGCCCGGCCTGCGTGAAGCCGCGCCTCAATCGCAATTCATCATGCTGACGGTCAGCGAAGACGAGCAGGATCTGACCGCGGCTTTGCGCGCCGGAGCGGTGGGCTATCTGCTCAAGACCATCGACGCGGCTGATCTTGCCGCAGCAATACGCCGCACCGTGGCGGGCGAGGCGGTGGTCAGCCCCGAGATGACCAACAAGTTGGTGCTGGCCTTCAAGGCCAGCAGCGTGGCGCCAACAGCGGCCAGCTTGTCAAACCAGGCCGAGGACATCGCGGCCCTGTCACCACGCGAACAAGAGTTGCTGCAGGAAATTGCCCGTGGCGCCAGCAACAAGGAAATCGCGCGCACCTTGGGCATCGCTGAAACCACGGTGAAGATCCATGTCCAGCATATTCTGCGCAAGCTGCAACTCAGCTCGCGGGTACAGGTCGCCGTCTGGGCCAGTGAGCGCGGTTTCGGCTGAGCTTCAGCCGTCCCTGCCGTCCACTCGGGCGGCCAGCAGCCAGGGCGTGTAGACATAGAGATAGATGATGAAGGCGCTGCTCCAGGCCATGGCGGCCCCCAAGAGGGCCAGTGACTGCAGGCCGAATATCGGCAGTAGCGAGCGCAACAAGGCGGCTGCCATCACCAGGGCATAGGCGCTGGTTTCGGCTTTGCCGGCCTGCAAGCTGCGGCCGGTGTGCCCCCTGGCTGTGCGCGTGATCATGCCGATGATCAAGCCGCTGGTGGCGCCGACAGTCAACGCATGCAAGCCGGCTGACTCGCTCACCAGACCCAGTTGGGCCAGCGCCAGCAAGCCCAGTCCGACGGCAATCCAGGCATAACCGGCATGCAGAATCCAGAGGATGGGCCGGCCTCGCGTCAGCCAGGGCTGCCAAGCCCATTGGCGCCGCAGATGCAAGGCAGCGGCCAGACCCAGTACGGCCGCCGTGACCAGGCCTGTCGGCGCGAACACCCAGCCCGCCAGCCCCAAGGCAGTGAGCGTCATCGTCCAACGCTCCAGCTTTGGCGGCGGCAAGATCATGCCGGGTGTGGCGGCTTTCGTGAATGCGGGTACCACCCGGCCGGCCATCACGCACAGCACCATCACGACCAGGGCCAGGCCGGCGTGCAAAGCCATCAGCGGGTTGATTGCGGTCAGGCCCAAGGCGGCGAGGTGGAAAGCGCCATTGGCCAAGGCCAGCAGCAGCAGGATCAGCGCCAGCGGCAGATTGCGGTGGTTGCCTGAGCGCAGCAGCAAGCGGGTGAGCAGGGCCGCCACCAAGGGCAGCAGGGCCATGTCGATCGCCGCATAGATGGCGTAGGGCGCCGTCAGCGCCGCCACTCTTGCCGCCAGCCATAGCGCGACCAGTCCGCCCAGCGCCGCGCCGCGCGGTGTGGCCAGTCCGGTCCAGGCCTGGCCCGCGGTCAGCAGGAAACCGATGATCACGGCCACGGCAAAACCGAACAGCATTTCATGGCCATGCCAGAGCATCGGCGCCAGCGCGGTCGACAGGGTGATCTGGCCGAACCAGGCCGCCACCCACAAGGGCACGGCGAGGGCGGCGAAGGCTGCGGCTCCTAGGTAGAACGGTCGAAAGCCGAGCCGCAGCAGCGGCCAGCCGCGCGATGGCATCACAGTTGATTTGAGTTGCACAGGTATTTTCATGATGGCCGGAACTGTCAGCCCTGCAGGCTGCGGGCGCAATAGCTCTTCCGAACGATGGCCGCAGCCATTCCATAGTTCATCTGCACCTCGCGCCCCATGCTTGAGAAGGATGTTCAGCAAAGGGCCAGGCAGGGATATTGGTGACCATGGAATCGAGGAGTTCAAGCATGTCAGTCACGCCAGTTGCGGATCCGGGACCGAGCCGTCAAGCGCTTTCGGTGCTGGTTGTCAGCACCTTGGCGTTTACGGTCTGCTTCATGGTCTGGATGATGTTCGGCGTGATCGGGATTCCGATCAAGAAAGCGCTCGATCTCAATTCGACCCAGTTCGGCCTGTTGACGGCGATGCCGGTCCTGAGCGGCTCGCTGGTGCGCGTTCCCCTGGGCATCTGGACCGACAAGTTCGGCGGCCGCCTGGTCTTTTTCCTGCTGATGCTGGCCTGCGTCGGCCCGATCTGGCTGATGAGCTATGCCACGGCCTACTGGCATTTTCTGGTCATCGGGCTCTTCGTCGGTCTGGCCGGCGGCTCGTTTTCGGTCGGCACGCCCTATGTCGCACGCTGGTTCCCGAAGAAACGCCAGGGCTTTGCGATGGGTATCTTCGGCGCCGGCAATTCGGGAGCGGCAGTCAACAAGTTCGTCGCCCCCGGTCTGGTCGTGGCATTCGGCTGGACCATGGTGCCGCATGTCTATGCGGCGGTGCTGCTCGGCACGGCGATCCTGTTCTGGTTCTTCAGTCACAGCGACGAAAAGCATCTGGTCACCAGCCAGGCCAGCTTCATGTCGCAATTGAAGGCGCTGAAGGATCCCAAGGTTCTGAAATATTGCCAGTACTACTCGATCGTCTTTGGCGGCTATGTGGCGATGAGCTTGTGGATGGTGCAGTACTACGTTGGCGAATATGGCCTTGACATCCGCTACGCCGCTTTGCTGGCAGCCTGCTTCTCTCTGCCCGGCGGCGTGTTGCGTGCTGCGGGCGGTTGGTTGGCCGACAAGCATGGCGCGCATTTCGTGACCTGGTGGGTGCTGTGGGTCAGCTGGATCTGCCTGTTCCTGCTTTCTTATCCGCAGACCGATCTGTCGATCCAGACCATCAATGGCGCGCTGACCTTTCACATCGGCCTGAACGTCTACGCCTTCACCGCGCTGATGTTCACGCTGGGCATCGCCTGGGCCTTCGGCAAGGCCTCGGTGTTCAAGTACATCAGCGATGACTATGGCCAGAACATCGGCACGATCAGCGGCATCGTGGGGCTCGCTGGCGGCTTGGGCGGTTTTGTGCTGCCGATCCTGTTCGGCGCCTTGATGGACCTGACCGGCATCCGCTCCAGCGCTTTCATGTTGATGTACGCCGTGGTCTGGGTCTCGCTGATCTGGATGTACTGGACCGAAGTGCGCCATGCCGACTTGCTGGGCAAGTCAACCCCCGATTCCCCCGCAATCCAGACAGGAAACAGCCATGAATAGCAAGAGCAACCCGGCCGGTGCGGCAACCATCCAGGATTGGCGGCCCGAAGACGATGCCTTCTGGGAACAGACCGGCAAGAAGATCGCTTATCGAAACCTGTGGCTTTCGGTGCCGGCTCTGCTGTGCGGATTCGCGATCTGGGGCATGTGGGGCATCATCACCGTGCAGATGCTCAACCTGGGCTTTCCCTTCACCCAGGCCGAGCTGTTTACGCTGACGGCGATCGCGGGCATTTCGGGTGCAACGATGCGCATCCCGGCATCCTTCCTGATCCGCCTGGCCGGTGGCCGCAACGTGATTTTCCTGACCACCGCGATGCTGCTGGCGCCAGCGATCGGCACCGGCATCGTGCTGCAGCATCCGGACTGGCCGCTCTGGACTTTCCAGCTGATGGCCTTGTGGTCGGGTGTCGGTGGCGGCAACTTCGCCTCGTCGATGTCGAACATCAGCACCTTTTTCCCGAAGCGCCTGCAGGGTACGGCGCTGGGCCTGAATGCCGGGCTGGGCAATTTCGGCGTCACGACGATGCAGATCGTCATTCCGCTGGTGATGACGGTGGGCCTGTTCGGCAGCTTCGGCGGCGAGCCGATGACCTTGATGAAAGACAGCGGCTGGATTCTCGGCAAGATCGTTGCCGGCACTCCTACCTGGATCCAGAACGCCGGCTTCGCCTGGGTGCTGTCGCTGGTGCCGCTGGCCGCCCTGTGCTGGTGGGGCATGAACAATTTGAAGACCGTGTCCGCCGACACCGGCAGCGCGCCCGTTGCTTTCGCCAAGATCATCTATCTGTACACGCTGGCCTTCGTTCCGGCGATCTTCATGCTTTACCTCTACCTGCCCAAGCCGACCGGGCTGGGCCTGATCAGCATGTGGGTGGCGATCCCGCTGGACATCGTCTGCGCCTTGCTGATGATGAAGCTGGCGGCATTCGGCGCGATGAAGGAAAACGTTGCCAAGCAGTTTTTGATCTTCCGCGACAAACACACCTGGGCCTTGACGGCTTTGTACATCGTGACTTTCGGCTCTTTCATCGGCTTCTCGATGGCCCTGCCGCTGGCAATCACGGTGATCTTCGGTGTCTGCCATCTGCCTGATGCTGCCGGCGTGATGCAGCATGTGCTGAAGAATCCGAACGCACCCTCGGCTTTGACTTATGCCTGGATCGGCCCCTTTGTCGGCGCCCTGGTCAGGCCGATCGGCGGCTGGATCTCCGACAAGGTCGGCGGCTCGATCGTTACGCAGTGGATTTCGGCCGTCATGGTGGTGGCTTCTTGCGCTGTCGGTTACGTGATGATGCAGGCCTATCAATCGGCCACGCCCGAGCAGTATTTCCTGCCCTTCATGGCGCTGTTCATCCTGTTGTTCACCGCCAGCGGCATCGGCAACGGCAGCACCTTCCGCACCATCGGCGTGATCTTCGACCGCCAGCAGGCCGGCCCCGTGCTGGGCTGGACTTCGGCCGTCGCAGCTTACGGCGCTTTCATCGCCCCGGTCGTGATCGGGCAGCAGATCAAGGCCGCCACACCTCAGTACGCGATGTATGGCTTTGCGGTGTTCTATGCGCTGTGCCTGTTGCTGAACTGGTGGTTCTACCTGCGCGCCAATGCTTATGTGAAGAACCCTTGATCAGCAGATCTGCCTGATCGAGGACTTGCGGCCTGCCAGCTGCAGCAATTGAAATTGAAATGAAGGGACCAAGAAATGAGCCATTTTCTCGACCGACTGAGCTACTTCGCCCAGCCCAAAGAAGACTTCGCTGACGGCCATGGCCGCGTCACGGCCGAGGACCGCACCTGGGAAGATGCCTACCGCAGCCGCTGGGCGCATGACAAGATCGTGCGCTCGACCCATGGCACCAATTGCACCGGTTCCTGCTCGTGGAAGATCTATGTCAAGGGCGGCATAGTGACCTGGGAAACCCAGCAGACCGATTACCCGCGCACACGGCCCGATATGCCCAACCATGAGCCACGCGGCTGTGCCCGTGGCGCCAGCTACTCCTGGTACCTGTACAGCGCCAACCGTGTCAAGTACCCGATGGTGCGAGGCTCGCTCTTGAAGTTCTGGCGCGCCGCGCGCATGGTCGCCAGGACCCCGGTCGACGCCTGGGCCAATATCGTCGAGAACCAGGAGCAAAAACGCGAATGGCAAAAAGACCGCGGCCTCGGCGGCTTCGTTCGCTCGAGCTGGGATGAGGTGAATGAAATCATCGCTTCGAGCAATATCTACACGGTGAAGAAATACGGCGCTGACCGCGTCATCGGCTTCTCGCCGATTCCGGCGATGTCGATGATTTCCTACGCGGCGGGCAGCCGCTACCTGAGCCTGATGGGCGGCGTCTGCATGAGCTTTTACGACTGGTATTGCGACCTGCCGCCAGCCAGTCCGCAGGTCTGGGGCGAGCAGACCGATGTGCCCGAAAGTGCCGATTGGTACAACAGCAACTACATCATCGCCTGGGGCTCGAATGTGCCGCAGACGCGTACTCCCGACGCGCATTTCTTTACCGAGGTGCGCTACAAGGGCGCCAAGACGGTGGCGATCACGCCCGACTATGCCGAAGTTTCCAAGCTGGCTGACATCTGGATGCACCCGAAGCAGGGCACCGATGCGGCGATCGCGATGGCAATGGGCCATGTGATCCTGAAGGAGTTCTATTTCGATAAGAGATCGAGTTATTTCGACGACTACGCGCGCCGCTACACCGACCTGCCCTTGCTGGTGCAGTTGAAGAAGACGACCACGCCTGACGGCCGCGAATTGCTGGTGCCCGATCGCTATCTGCGCGCCAGCGATTTCGGCGGCAAGCTCGGTCAGGACAACAACCCCGACTGGAAGACGCTGGCTTTTGATATCCACGGCAAGGTCATCGTACCGAACGGGTCGATCGGTTTCCGCTGGGGCGCGGCCGAACGCGAAGACCTCGGCAAGTGGAACCTGGAGTCCAAGGAAGCGCGCAGCGACACCGATGTGAAGCTCAAGCTCTCGGTGATCGAGGACGGCGAGCAGGCGCATGAAATCGCCACTGTCGGCTTCCCATATTTTGGCGGCATCGACACGCCCAATTTCCAGTCCAACAAGCAGCAGGATGTGCTTGAGCGGCATGTGCCGGTCGTGCGCATGAAGCTCGGCAAGCATGCCGACGCGGGTGAAGTGCTGGTGGCCACGGTGTTCGACCTGCAGGTCGCGCAGTACGGCATCAACCGCGGCTTTGGCGACCAGACCCCGACCAGCTATGACGACAATCTGGCTTACACACCAGCCTGGGCTGAAACCATCACCGGTGTGAAGCGCGAACAGATCATCACGGTGGCGCGCGAATTCGGTGACAACGCCGACAAGACCCGCGGCAAGTCGATGGTCATCATCGGTGCGGCGATGAACCACTGGTACCACTGCGATATGAACTATCGCGGCATCATCAATATGCTGATGATGTGCGGCTGCATCGGCCAGTCGGGTGGCGGCTGGGCCCATTACGTCGGCCAGGAAAAGTTGCGTCCGCAGACCGGTTGGACCGCCCTGGCTTTTGGCCTCGACTGGATCCGTCCGCCTCGGCAGATGAACAGCACGAGCTTCTTCTATGCCCATACCGATCAATGGCGCTACGAGAAGCTCGATGTGTCGGAAGTGCTGTCGCCACTGGCCGACAAGGCCAAATATGGTGGCAGCCTGATCGACTACAACGTGCGGGCCGAACGGATGGGCTGGTTGCCCTCGGCGCCGCAACTGCAGACCCACCCGATGCAGGTGGTGAAGGACGCGAAAGAAGCCGGCCTCGATCCGCGCGACTATGCGATCCAGGCGCTGAAGGACGGCACGCTGCGGATGAGCTGCGAAGACCCGGATCATCCGGCCAACTGGCCGCGCAATATGTTCGTCTGGCGTTCGAACATCCTCGGTTCGTCGGGCAAGGGACATGAGTATTTCCTCAAGCATCTGCTGGGCACGACCCATGGTGTGCAGGGCAAGGACCTCGGCGAACAAGTCGGCCCCCTGTCCTCCCAAGGGGGCGCCGCCGTCTATGGGGCCAAGCCCG
Source organism: Roseateles toxinivorans (assembly GCA_945898095.1). GTDB lineage: Bacteria > Pseudomonadota > Gammaproteobacteria > Burkholderiales > Burkholderiaceae_C > Paucibacter_A > Paucibacter_A toxinivorans_A. Next base: position 20,685 of record CAMDHE010000060.1, read on the forward strand.
AGGAAGTTGAATGGCATGCCAAGGCCCCTGAGGGCAAGCTCGACCTGCTGGTGACGCTGGACTTCCGCATGAGCACGACTTGTCTGTATTCGGACATCGTGCTGCCGACCGCCACCTGGTACGAGAAGAACGACCTCAACACCAGCGATATGCATCCCTTCATCCACCCGCTGTCGACCGCTGTCGACCCGGCCTGGCAGGCGCGCAGCGACTGGGAAATCTACAAGGGCTTTGCCAAGAGCTTCAGCGAACTCTGCGTCGGCCATCTGGGTGTCGAAAAGGAGTTGGTGCTGACACCCTTGATGCACGACACGCCGGCCGAGCTGGCCCAGCCCTTTGAGGTCAAGGAATGGAAGAAGGGCGAATGCGAGCTGATTCCGGGCAAGACCGCGCCGCAGATCGCCGTGGTCGAGCGCGATTACCCCAATCTGTTCAAGCGCTTCACCGCGCTGGGCCCCTTGTTGAACAAGTCCGGCAATGGCGGCAAGGGCATCAGCTGGAACACCGACGACGAAGTGGTCGCGCTGGGTGAATTGAACGGCAGGGTGCGCGAGCCGGGTGTGACTTTCGGCATGCCGAAAATCGAAACCGACATCGATGCGACCGAAGTCGTGCTGATGCTGGCGCCTGAGACCAACGGCCATGTGGCGGTGAAAGCCTGGGACGCCCTGAGCAAACAGACCGGCCGCGAGCATGCCCATCTGGCCAAGTCGCGTGAGGACGAGAAGATCCGCTTCCGTGACATCCAGGCGCAGCCGCGCAAGATCATTTCCTCGCCAACCTGGTCGGGACTCGAGAGCGAAAAAGTCAGCTACAACGCCGGCTATACCAATGTGCATGAGCTGATCCCATGGCGCACCTTGACCGGCCGCCAGCAGTTCTACCAGGATCACCCCTGGATGCAGGCCTTCGGCGAGGGCTTCAGCAGCTACCGTCCGCCGGTCGATCTGAAGGCGCTGGTCGAGGTGCAGGGTGTCAAGCCCAACGGTCACAAGGAAATTGCGCTGAACTTCATCACGCCGCACCAGAAATGGGGCATCCATTCGACCTATAGCGACAACCTGATGATGCTGACGCTGAACCGCGGCGGCTCGGTCATCTGGCTGTCGGAGGATGACGCCAGAAATGGCGGCATCGTCGACAACGACTGGGTCGAATTGTTCAATTCGAACGGCGCGATCGCGGCGCGGGCGGTGGTCAGCCAGCGCATCAATCCGGGCATGGTGATGATGTACCACTCGCAAGAGAAGATCATCAACACCCCGGGGTCGGAAATCACCGGCACGCGCGGCGGCATCCACAACTCGGTCACCCGCATCGTGACCAAGCCGACCCACATGATCGGCGGCTATGCGCAGCTGAGCTATGGCTTCAACTATTACGGAACGATCGGTACCAACCGCGACGAGTTCGTGCTGGTGCGCAAGATGGCCAAGGTCGATTGGCTTGAGGAAGAAGCCGTTTCGTAGCCCGGCATGAAGCGCAGCGCAATGCGGGATCCGACAGTGGCGCCCGCATCAAGCCTTCGCCTTGCAGCGCAGGGCTACGAACAAAGTCATAGGGAGAGAACATGAAAATACGCGCACAAATCGGCATGGTGCTGAACCTGGACAAGTGCATTGGTTGCCACACCTGCTCGGTGACCTGCAAGAACGTCTGGACCAATCGGCCGGGCGTCGAATATGCCTGGTTCAACAATGTCGAGACCAAACCCGGCATCGGCTACCCGAAAGAATGGGAGAACCAGGAACGCTGGAACGGCGGCTGGGTGCGCCGCGAGAACGGCAAGATCGAGCCACGCCAAGGCGGCAAATGGAAGCTGTTGATGCGCATTTTCGCCAATCCGAATCTGCCTGAAATCGACGATTACTACGAGCCCTTCACCTTCGATTACGACCATTTGCAGTCGGCGCCGAAGTCGAAGGCGCCGCCGACCGCGCGCCCGCGCAGCCTGATCACCGGCAAGCGGATGGAGAAGATCGAATGGGGCCCGAACTGGGAAGAAATTCTTGGCGGCGAGTTTGCCAAGCGCAGCAAGGACAAGAACTTCGACAACATCCAGAAGGAGATTTACGGCCAGTTCGAAAACACCTTCATGATGTATCTGCCCAGGCTTTGCGAGCATTGCCTGAACCCGGCCTGCGTGGCGAGCTGTCCTTCGGGCTCGATCTACAAGCGTGAAGAAGACGGCATCGTCCTGATCGACCAGGACAAATGCCGCGGCTGGCGCATGTGCGTGTCGGGTTGCCCGTACAAGAAAATCTATTACAACTGGCAGTCGGGCAAGGCCGAAAAATGCATCTTCTGCTACCCCCGCATCGAAGCTGGTCAGCCGACTGTTTGCTCGGAAACCTGTGTCGGCCGGATCCGCTATCTCGGCGTGCTGCTTTATGACGCCGACCGCATCCAGGAAGCCGCATCGGTGGTCGATGACAAGGACCTCTACCAGGCCCAGCTCGACATCTTCCTCGACCCGAATGACCCCAAAGTGATTGCCCAGGCGCGCAAGGACGGTATTCCTGAAGCCTGGCTGATCTCGGCGCGCAAGAGCCCGGTCTACAAGATGGCGGTCGAATGGAAAGTGGCATTGCCGCTGCATCCCGAGTACCGCACCTTGCCGATGGTCTGGTATGTGCCGCCGCTGTCACCGATCAGTGCGGCTGCCAATGCCGGGCATCTGGGTGTGAACGGCCTGATTCCCGATGTCAAACAGCTGCGCATCCCGGTGCAATACCTGGCCAATTTGCTGACGGCTGGCGATGTGGCACCGGTCGAGCGGGCGCTGGAGCGTTTGCTGGCGATGCGCGCCTACCAGCGCGGACGCCATGTCGACGGAGTCGAAAACCAGCAAGTGCTCGATCAGGTCGGCATGAACAAGCATGAGGTCGAGGACATGTACCAGACCATGGCCATCGCCAACTACGAGGATCGCTTCGTGATTCCGACCACGCACCGCGAATACGCTGAAAACGCCTACGACATGCGCGGCGGCTGCGGCTTCAGCTTCGGCAACGGCTGCTCCGACGGGCAAACCGAAACCAGCTTGTTCGGCGGCAATAAGAAGCGAACCATTCCGATCAAAGCAACTCTTTGACCGGGTTTTGTGGGTCAGACCGCCCGAGCGTAGCGAGTAGCTCTGACCCCAACTGATTTAGCGGATTTAGCGGGTAACCATGAAAACATCAATAATTTCCAAGTCCTGCCGCGTGCTCGCACGCCTGCTCGACTATCCCGGCGCTGAAATGCGTGCGGCTTTGCCCGGGCTGCATGCGGTCCTGGTCGAAGAGCAGGCGCTAACGCCGGAACGTCTGGCCGAATTGAAGGCCTTGACGGCGACCCTGCAGCAAGCCGATACCTATGCCGTGGAAGCACGCTATGTGGAAAGCTTTGACCGCGGCCGCGCCACCAGTCTGCATCTGTTCGAGCATGTGCATGGCGATTCGCGCGAGCGCGGTCCGGCCCTGGTCGATCTGCAGCAGACTTATCAGTCAGGCGGCATGTTTTTCGAAGCCAGCGAATTGCCCGATTTCTTGCCGGTGGTGCTCGAGTTCGCTTCGACCCAGCCGCCGGAGACAGCGCGCGCCTTCCTGGGCGAGATGGCGCATATCCTGAATGCGATCCATAGCGCCTTGATCAAGCGCGGCGACCCTTATGCGGCTGCGCTCGGCGCGGTGCTTGAGCTGGCGGGCGAAAAACCACAGGCGGTGCAGATCACCGTCGACGAGGCGCTCGACGAAGCCTGGCAGGAACCGGCAGCCTTTGACGGTTGTTCCAGCAAGGGGCAAAGCAAACCGGGCGCAGTCCAGCCCATCCACATCGTCAGAAAATCTTCAAACCAGCCAGGAGTGCAGGCATGAACTCGCTCGACTTTGCCTTGTTCGGCATCTATCCCTATATCTGCATGGCAGTCTTCCTGCTTGGCAGCCTGTTGCGCTTCGATCGCGACCAGTACAGCTGGAAAAGCGACTCATCGAAGATGCTGCGCGCCGGCACGCTGCGCTGGGGCAGCAACCTGTTTCACATCGGTGTGCTGTTCTTGTTTTTCGGCCATTTGGTCGGCATGCTGACACCGCATTTCATGTACGAGCATTTCATCAGCGCCGGCAGCAAACAGCTGATGGCGATGGTCAGCGGAGGGCTGGCCGGACTGCTCGGGTTTGTCGGCGTGACGCTGCTGTTGCACCGGCGTTTGGTCGATGAGCGCATCCGCATCAACTCCAAGACCAGCGACATCATGCTGCTGGTGCTGCTGTGGCTGCAACTCGCTCTCGGTCTGGCGACGATTCCGCTGTCGGCCCAGCATCTGGACGGCGGCATGATGATGTTGCTGGCCGGTTGGGCGCAGCGCATCGTCACTTTCCAATCCGGTGCGGTCGAGCTGCTGGCATCGGCTTCCTGGGTTTTCAAGCTGCATATGTTCCTCGGCATGAGCTTGTTCCTGGTCTTTCCTTTCACCCGCCTGGTGCATGTCTGGAGCGGCTTCGGCACGGTCAGCTATCTGCTGCGCCCTTACCAGATGGTGCGCAGCCGCAGGCTGTCGCTCCGTCCCGGTCACAACCCGCATTGAAGATGATCCTGAATTCTTCACTTCTCAGCGCAGCCCAATCGGCAGCATCCAACGACCGAATCTAGGATAAACATCATGGAACAAGCAAAAACCGGCTGCGGTGGCGGTGGCGCCAGTTGCGGTTGTGGTGGTGGTGGCGGCAAGGCAGCAATCGAAGAACCGGTCCCGGTTCAGGCCGATCCCCATGCCAGCGACATTGTGCTGCCGGTGGCGATGGTCAATGGCATCCCCCTGCATGGTGCGGCCGAGTCACCCGATCCTGAAAGCCTGCGCCAGCGCGCCTACAGCGAGTTGCTGCGCCAGGCCGCACAGCGCGACGGTTTGCTCGCCGATGCCGACCGGCCGGCGCTCGACGGTGTGCAGAGCGAAGCTGCCTCGAATGCGATCGAGTTGCTGCTGGAAAGCCAGATCCGTATCCCCGAGCCCGATGCCAGCGCCTGCCGCCGCTTCTTCGATGCGCATCAGGCCAGGTTTTCAATTGGCGAAAAAGTTCTCGCCCGACATATCCTGTTCGCGGTGACGCCGGGTGTTGATGTCGCAGCCTTGCGCCAACGGGCTGAAGCCTTGCTGCTGGCGCTGCGCTGCGCTGACATCGAAGCGTTCGCCAAGGCGGCTGCCGAAACGTCGAATTGCCCAAGTGGTGCCGAAGGCGGTGCGCTGGGCTGGCTTGCGCGTACCGATTGCGCGCCCGAGTTCGCCGCCGCGCTGTTCGCCCAGGACCTGGCCAATGCCCATGTCGGTGTACTGCCAAGGCTGGTCAGCACCCGCTTTGGCTTTCACATCGTTCTGGTCGAAGCGCGCGAAGCGGGTCAGGCCCAGACCTTTGAGGCTGTGCAGGCGGCGATCAAGCAGACCTTGCGCCAGCAGGCCTATGTCACTGCCTTGCGCCAATACCTGAACCTGCTCGCAGGCGCGGCCCTGATCGAGGGGCTGGAGCTGGAAGGCGCCGACTCACCTTTGCTGCAGTAGACAGCTGGCTGATCGCGTTGATCGGGCTGGCCGTGATGCAGGTCAAGCGATGGCCTGCGCTTGCCGCCTACCCTCCCGGGTCCTTCTTCCAAGCGGCTGCGCAGCGGCGCAGACAACATGACCGAAGCAAGCCCTGAGTGCGCCGGATAAACCGGTAAGGAGTAAAGGGTGCAAGTCCCTCACGACAAAGAAGTAGCGATTCATGTTGTCCCCGAGTCATGCGTGGCGCGCCGCGAGGTGCGTGGCGAAGCGTTGACAGGGGTACGCACAGGCCAGCCATTGAGCCACGATAGTTGCATTGTTCCGGGTGCCGACGCTGTTCAGGTAGCGGAAGGCAACATAATCAAGCGCGCCATTGCAAGCGCTTGGATAACCCGGCGGGGTCGTAGAAACTGGCATGTGCGCACGCTCCTTGCACGGGAACCGGGAGATCTCCAGCTTGACCGCCGATGCTTGCGCAGATTGGCGGCCCGCATTGGGAAGGCGAGGAGCCAAAGCCAATGATGAACGGGCCGGAGAAGTCAGACCTCGCCATAGTAGCAATGAAGCCTGCGAACAATGCTGTGCAAACGGCGGCGGAGTGGGTGGAGCCAAGGGCGGGGACCAAGGGAAACGCGGATCAACCCAACACGCGACGGACACAGCGCCGCTGTAGTGTGTCACAGGGGCTGGAACGTGTACGGAAAATTGCAAGGCTGAGGAAGAAGGAAAAGTTCACCGCGCTGCTGCACCATGTCAGCGTTGATCTACTGCGGGAAGCATTTTCGGCGCTCAAGCACCGAGCTGCGCCTGGGGTAGACGGCGTTACATGGCAGGACTATGAGGCAGGCCTAGAGAGTAATCTACAAGAACTGCACAGAAAAGTTCGTCGTGGCAGTTACCGAGCGCAACCCGTCAAACGTAGGTATATACCGAAGGCTGACGGCAAACTGCGGCCGCTGGGCATCACGGCGCTGGAAGACAAGATCGTTCAGCGTGCGTTGGTGGCTGTTCTCAACGCGATCTACGAGGAAGATTTCGTCGGATTTTCGTACGGGTTTCGGCCCGGACGAGGGCAGCACGATGCGATGGATGCATTAGCGGTCGGGATCGATTCGGCGCGTGTGAACTGGGTACTTGATGCCGACATTCGGAGCTTCTTCGACAAAATCGACCAGACATGGTTGATCAAGTTCTTGGAGTATCGGATCGGGGATATTCGCGTCATTCGCCTTGTGCGCAAATGGCTCAAGGCGGGCGTTCTGGACGAAGGGGAGATGAGCATCAGTGACACGGGGACGCCACAAGGCGCGGTGATTTCGCCGCTGCTGGCTAACGTCTTTTTGCACTATGTCTTTGACCTCTGGGCCGCGCAGTGGCGCCGGCGAGAAGCCAAGGGCCGCATGATTGTTGTGCGGTATGCCGACGATATCGTGGCAGGGTTTGAGCTGGAGGCCGATGCAAGACGCTTCTGGGACGAGATGCATGAGCGACTCGCGAAATTCGGACTTGAACTGCACCAGGGTAAAACCCGGATGCTGGAATTTGGACGCCTCGCAGCGGCCAGGCGGCAGCGACGCGGGCAGGGCAAGCCGGAGACCTTTACATTCCTGGGTTTCATTTTCATCAGCGGGAAGTCCCGGCGCGGCGGCTACCAGCTGCAGCGTAAAAGTCGGGGTGACCGAATGAGAACGAAACTGCAAGAAATCAAGGCCGAGTTGCGAAGGCGAATGCATCAAGGCATACCCGAGCAGGGCAAATGGCTAGGCGCTGTAGTAAAGGGTTACATGAACTACCACGCAGTGCCGACCAACTCGCGATCAATCGTGGCATTCGGATATCACGTCAAGAATTTGTGGCGGCGCACGCTCCGGCGACGAAGCCAAAAGGACGGGCTGACGTTTGACCGCATGGACAAGATCGCTGCAGCCTATTTGCCGTCGCCAAGAATCCTTCACCCCTGGCCCAGCACAAGATTTTCCGTCAGACACCCAAGGTGGGAGCCGAGTGCGTGAATTGCGCATGCTCGGATCTGTGCGGGGGGTGCTCAGTAATGGGTATCCCTACCGCGATCCAATTCCTGCAGCAGATTTTCGAGCGCAGCGGGCTCAAGCCCTTGTTGTTGAAGGGTCGGCAGTTGCTGCCGATCGTGCAGGGCGGCATGGGCATTGGCGTCAGCGCTCAGGGCTTGGCGGGCACCGTGGCTGCAGCCGGTGGCGTGGGGACGCTGAGCTCGGTCGACCTGCGCCGGCACCATCCTGACCTGATGGCGCAGACTGAGGGCCATCGCGCCGGCGCTGCAGCCAAGCGCTTGATCAACGAGGTCAATCTGATCGCGCTCGAGCGCGAGATCGCCGGCGCCTGGGAGCGATCTCAAGGGATGCTCTGCATAACTCAACGCGAGTGTGTGTAGTGCGGATCGGGATGGGATGCAAGGCGCATTTTGCGGCCAATAGCGCGTGCTATTGGCAATAAATGCAACGCCGCAGACCGCCCGAGGCCGCGCTATCACAAACCGTGAGGGGTTATGCAGAGCATCCC
>CAMDHE010000061.1 GCA_945898095.1 Roseateles toxinivorans
CCTCGAGGCAGCCCAGCGAGCGCAGCGCCACGTTACAAACTCGATCACAACGCTGCGCTTTCAACTGGGCGTCGCCCTCGCGATCGCACTGGACCATTGTCCGCATTGCAGCTCGGTGAACCTACGTCTACGTTTGTGACACAGTAAGATTAGGGGCTCAGTTTTTAGATCTGCCCCCGTGCCCTCCAGGGTTGATCCCGTTTGACCAAGTTTTACAAGGAAAACCATGTTTGAACTTATTGCCGGTCTCGTCCTGTTCCTGGGGGTGCATTCGGTGCGCATCTTCGCCAATGACTGGCGCAGCGCCCAACTGGCACAACGCGGCGAGGCCGTCTGGAAGCTGGGCTACAGCGCCCTGTCGATCGCCGGTTTTGTGCTGATCGTCTGGGGCTACGGGTTGGCGCGGCAGAGCCCGATGGTGCTGTGGCCTACCCCACGCGGCATGAACCACTTGGCCGCCTTGTTGACGCTGATCTCCTTTGTGCTGCTGGTGGCCACTTACGTGCCGCGCAATGCCATCAAAGCCAAACTTCGCCACCCGATGATATTGGGCGTCAAGGTCTGGGCCCTGGCCCATTTGCTTGCCAACAACGCGCTGGCTGACCTGCTGTTGTTCGGCAGCTTCCTGATCTGGGCCATGCTGTCGTTCCGGGCTGCCCGCCAACGGGATCGCCAGCAGCCGCCCGTGCCACTGGCGTCCAACGGGCTGGCCACGGCGGCCACCGTCGTCGTCGGCGTGGTGGCTTGGGCCGCGTTCGCGTTCTGGGCTCATCTGGCTCTGATCGGCGTGCGTCCCCTGGGTTGAACTCGCTCGCCGCCAGCCCTTCTTTTTCTGCAACTGAACCGCCCGCCTGCCTTCACCCAATGGGTGAGAAAGCTACGCAGCCGATTGAGCCGCGCTACGGCACGATGGCTGCGTTGCTTCTGGGCATCAGCCCACTGCGTCGGCGCGCCTTGCCAGCGCACCCCATCACAGCCCACTCGGTCGCGTCCAACTACCGAATCTAGGGATGCTCTGCATAACCCCTCACGGCTTGTGCTGGCCCGGCCTCGGGCGGTCTGCGGCGTTGCATTTATTGTCAATAGCACGCGCTATTGGCCGCAAACTGCGCCTTGCATCCCATCCCGATCCGCGCTGCACCTACTCGCGAATGAGTTATGCAGAGCATCCCTTGGGTCGACCATCCTCAAGTTTGTAGCCAGTGAAAAATGCGCGTATGATAAGTAAGTATTCAAATACTTACCAAATTCCAGTGACTACGACCCAAACCAGATTCCCTACGCAAGCGCGTCAGGCGCTGATCGTTGCTGCAGCAATTCGGCAGGCCGCGCAGCGCAGTCCCGCCTTGATCACGACCAGCGACATCGCTGCCGAGGTCGGGGTGACGCAGGGCGCCTTGTTCAAGCATTTTCCGACCAAGGACGCGATCTGGCTGGCCGCGATCAGCTGGGTCAGTCAGGAGTTGCCGGCAAGGCTGGAGGAAGCCGCAAACAGCGCGTCCTCCCCACTGCAAGCGCTGCGGGCCGTGTTCGATGCCCATATCGACTTCGTCGTTGCCAATGGTGGCGTACCCCGACTGATCTTTCATGAACTGCAACAACCCGGCGACCGTGCCGTCAAGCGCCAGGTGCAGGCCTTGTTGCATGGCTACCAGCAACTGTTGCTGCGCTTGCTCGGCGCCGCGCAACTGCGCCAGGGGCTTGACCATGGCGCGGCGGCAATGCTGTTCGTCGGCATCATTCAGGGACTGGTGATGCAGTCCATGGTGAGCGGCGATAGCAACGCGATGAAGTCCCAGTCGGGTCCGGTCTTTAACATCTACCTTCAAGGTATCTGCCCATGAAAATTTCCGCCCAAATGACCCGCAGACTGGCGCTCGGATCGCTCGGGCTGGCATTGATCGCTGCGCTTGCTTTTGTCGCCTTGCGCTCGGGCCCGCTGGCGCCGGTCCGTGCCACGGTGATGCAGGCAAAAGTAGGCAGTCTCTCGCCTGCCTTGTTCGGTATCGGCATCGTCGAGGCACGCCGTGCCTATCTGATCGGACCGATTGCTGCGGGGCGGGTTCGCTCGGTCAGCGTTGATGTCGGGGATCTGGTCAAAGCGGGTCAATTGCTGGCCGAAATCGACCCGGTCGACCTCGACGAACGTCTCGCGGCGCTGACTGCTTCGCGTTTGCGCGCCGACAGCGCCGTGGCTGCGTTGGTCGCACAGCGCCAGGATGCGGTGGCCAAAAAGACCCTGGCAGCAGTCAACGCGCGCCGCTATGTCGAGCTGGGCCAGCAGAACTTCATCAGCACCGGCGCCGTCGAGGCCAGGCTGCAGGAACAGACCTCGGCGGATGCCGGCGTCAGCGCTGCAGAGGCCAATCTGGCCGGCGCGAGACAGGATATTTTGCGGCTTGAGGCTGAAAGCGCCGGTCTGCGTCAGCAGCGTGCCAATCTCCGCCTGGTCGCACCACATGATGGAGTCGTCACCAGTCGCGACGCTGAAGCTGGCTCGACTGTCGTGGCCGGCCAGGCGGTACTCAAAATGATCGAACCCGATTCGCTGTGGATCCGGGTGCGCTTTGATCAAGGCCGCTCGACCGGCTTGGCCGCGGGGCTGAGGGCAGAGATTGCCTTGCGCTCCGATCCCGGCAAGGCCCATGCGGGCCGGGTCATCAGGGTCGAGGCAGTCAGTGACAGCGTGACCGAGGAGCGAATTGCTCAAGTCGCTTTTGAGCGCCTGCCCACCGGTCTGTCGGTCGGCGAGTTGGCCGAGGTGACGCTGGCCTTGGCCCCGACTGCACCCATGCTGCTGCTGCCGAACGCCGCAATCAAGCGGGTTGGTGATCAAACCGGTGTCTGGTTGGTGGACGGCCAGCGCCTGCGCTTTGCTGCCTTGCGCCTGGGTGCAAGCAGTCTCGACGGGCAGGTCCAAGTGCTGAGTGGCCTGGCCTCGAGCGACGTCCTGGCGGTCTACAGCGAAAAAGAGTTGAAAGCTGACAGCCGCGTCAAGATCGTCCAATCCTTGGGCAAGACCGCTCAATGATCAGCCTGGCCGGCCGCGACATCCTGCATTCCTGGGGCAAGTTCGTGCTCACCGGCTTCGGCTTGGGCTTGCTGATTGGCGTGACGCTGACGATGGCCGGGGTTTACCGCGGCATGGTCGACGACGCGCGCATGCTGCTCAATAACAGCGGGGCAGATCTCTGGGTCGTGCAGCAGGGCACGCAAGGGCCTTATGCCGAAGCATCAAGCTTGCGCGACGATGTGGTGCGCAGCATTCGCGGCATGCCCGGCGTGGCGCAGGCCGCCAATGTCAGCTATTTGACGATGCAGGTCCGGGGCGGCAATGCTGAAGTACGCGCGATGGTGGTCGGCTTCGAAGTGGACCCGCCGGCCCAACCTGGTCAACCAGGCTATTTGCTGGCCGGGCGCCAGATCACCCGCAGCCATTACGAGGCGGTGGTCGACATCAGGACAGGTTTCCAGCTCGGCGAGCTCATCCGGATCCGGCGCCACGACTACAAGGTCGTCGGCCTGACCCAGCGCATGGTGTCGTCGGGCGGGGACCCGATGGTCTTCATCCCGCTGAAAGATGGCCAGGAAGCGCAGTTTCTCAAGGACAACGACGCCATCCTCAACGACCGTGCCCGCACGGCGGCCAACCCGGGCTTGAACCGGCCCGGCCTGCCCGGTCTGCTTGAAGCGGTGCAGGCCTCGCAGGCCAGTAACCGCAGCGTCAACACAATTCTGGTGCAGGTGGCGCCCGGCTTCTCGGCTGAAGAAGTGGCCGCGCCGATCCGCCGCTGGAAGCATCTGGAAGCCTTCACACGTGCGCAGATGGAGGAAATTCTGGTGGCCAAATTGATCGCCACATCAGCCAGGCAGATCGGCATGTTTTTGGTCATCCTGGCGGTCGTCAGCGCGGCCATCGTTGCCTTCATCATCTACACGATGACGTTGGGAAAAATCCGCGAGATTGCCGTCCTCAAGTTGATCGGCACGCGCAACCGGACCATCGCCGGCATGATCCTGCAACAGGCGCTTGGCCTGGGCCTGATCGGCTTCATCGTGGGCAAGGTGGCGGCAAGTTTTTGGGCGCCGGTATTCCCCAAATATGTACTGCTCGAATCGGGTGACGCGCTGAGCGGTCTGCTGGCGGTGATGGTGATCTGCGCGCTGGCCAGCACGCTGGCGATCCGCGCTGCGCTCAAGGTCGACCCGGCAGCGGCAATCGGAGGCTAGAGATGATGGAAGCCGGCATCCGCATCGAAGGCCTGAGCAAGCGCTATGGGTCGGGCGACACAGCAGTTGATGCCCTCAAGGATGTCAATATGCTGGTGGCCCCGGGCGAGGTGGTCGGGCTGATCGGCCCGTCTGGATCGGGCAAGAGCACCTTGCTGAAATGCCTTGGCGCGGTGATCGAGCCAAGTGCCGGCCGGATGATTCTGGGCGGCAAAGTCATTTATGACCAGGCCTGGAAAATTACCGATCTGCGCGCGTTGCGCCGGGACAGCATCGGCTTCGTCTTTCAGGCACCCTATCTGATCCCGTTTCTCGATGTCACAGACAACGTGGCCTTGCTGCCGATGCTGGCCGGTCGACCCAATGCACAAGCGCGGGCCAGGGCGCTGGAATTGCTCAACGCGTTGGATGTTGGCCATCGCGCCCGCGCTCAGCCTTCCGAGTTATCGGGCGGCGAGCAGCAGCGCGTTTCGATCGCCAGGGCATTGGCGAACCAACCACCGGTGATCCTGGCCGACGAGCCGACCGCGCCACTCGACAGTGAGCGGGCGCTCAGCGTGATGCGGATCCTCAACCAGATGGCGGTACAGCAGCGGACCGCCATCATCGTCGTCACCCACGACGAAAAAATAATCCCGACCTTCAAACGGATTTATCACATCCGCGATGGCAAAACCTACGAAGAATCGGGGCAGGGCTTGAGCCTTGATTGAAGCTCGCCAAGCGCCCTGATTGAAAACATGTACAGCCGGCAAGCCATTTCATCGTGCACGATGTCCTGTACTTTTACGCCTTCACAACTGACTTGCCCGATGGCCTTTGGCCAGAATCTGGCGGCGGGTTGGTTGTTTGCGATAAAACAGACCTCCCATTGCCCCTCGTGTCGATTGAAGAGCTGGCGCGCCATGTCTTGCGCGAGACCCCGCCCTCGGTATCGGCGTGCCAGGAAAAAATAGCCCAGGTTGAAATCCGAGCTCGCGTCCAGCAATTCCTCGTCGACCACGGCAAAGCCTGCGAGTTCCCCATTGATTCTGGCCACATAGGGCCTGACCGAAGGCCTTGCCCAGTACTGAGCCTTCGGGCGCAAGTTGTACAGGCCCGAGTCGCCAAACTCGATCGGGCACCATTCACTCAGATCGTGGTTGTAAAACTGCATCAAATGTTCGATCCTGACCAAGTCCTCGGTGCAGGCATCGAGCAGTACCAGTTGCGCCAAGGGTTCAGTCCCGATTGCCAGATTCAGCGTACATCCGCTCCGCGACGAATTCAGCGCGACAGGGGGCATTGTTTTCCCTGCCCTTGACCGCGCACCAGGCCTCGAACTCGCTCGGCAGCAGCGGGCATTTGACCGCCACCACATGGGACTGCGCGAGTAAGGCAATCGCTTCGTTGGCCATGTCCAGCCAATCGGCATAGCTGGCCTCAAAAAGTTCAGGGTCGAGGGCTTTGCGTTTCATTTCGGCCCAGGCCTGCTCGTCGGCATACCAGACCACGCCGGCCAATTTCTTGACTTGTTTCTTTGCCCGCAGGCGTTGTATGAGGGGACGTTTTTTCATGTCTGTAAGGGTCAAGCCCCGGTTGTCGATATTGATTCGGGCATTGCAGTGCTCGCCTTGCGGATAGGAAATTCAACCGAACGGGGTCAAGTATTGCACGGGTTTTAGGCCACCAAACGCTGTTGTGGGCCTTCTGCCAGAGCTCTCCGTACAAATGCAGACGTAAAGAACGCTTGAAATTGTGCAACTATTGCACCATAATTAGTCCATGCCAACGATATGCAAGCTGCCAAACAAGACCATTCGGGTCAACACGCCAGATCACTTGCCGCCCCATGTGCATGTGGTGATGGCTGATCGGCGTGATGCGTTGGTTGATCTGGCTACGCTGACCGTGACAAGCCGTACGCTGCGGGTAGCAGACATTGCGGATGCGCTGGTATGGATTCGAGCAAACAGCGCGTATTGCGAAAAAGTTTTCAAGGAGTGCAACCCATGATTCACGACCCCCACCACACCATTGCGGCGCTTGCCGTGCGCCTGCCGTGCGCCTTGACGCTGACGTTTGCCGACGGGGTGACGCTGCCGGTTGATCTGTCCAGCGCGGTCAAGGATTACCCGGCGCTTGCCGCCCTGGCGGACCCCCACCTATTTGCCACGGCACGCATTGATGCGCTTGGCGGCTATGTCGTGTGGGTTGAGGACGATCTGGAGCTGGCAGCAGATAACTTGCGGAGCATGGCGATTGAACAGTCTGGCGGCATTGGTCACGAGCGCCTTTTGAACTGGATGCACAAACACAGACTGACGCAAGTGAGCGCGGCCGATGCGATTGGGGTATCGCGCCGGATGCTCAATTACTACCTGTCGGGCGCAAAGGTAATTCCCAAGACCGTTTGGCTTGCGTGTCTGGGCTGGGAGACTATGGGCGAAGTGGCCCACGGTTGAGTCAGGGGGTTAGTGCAAGTTGCCCACTGGCCCATCAAGGCCATTTGCAAAAGTGAAGCCCGTCTTCCTCTTCGAAGCTGACAGCCATGTTGTCAGCCCCATTGATGCTGCAGACGGCGGCTTCATGTTCACCATGCCCGACATTCCGGGGGTGATGGCTGACGCGGCCACCGAACTCGAAGCCATCGCGGATGGCCGGGAAGCATTCATTGCAACTGTCAGCGCTTTGGCGGACATGGGGCAAGAGATCCCCGCCCCTGCTTTCAACGTGGACGACTTCACACCCGCCTTTGCTTCGGGCAAGGTCTTGGCGCGACTTCCGCGCTCCATGCACCTGCAAGACCTGCCCCCGATCTTGTGACCCGACCGTGATGTGCTCGCGCTGCTGGGCATCGCTGTGCGCGAGCCTGCCGAAAAAAACCTCCTGAGTTGCGTCCAAAAATTCCTGCAGTTGCGCAATGGTGAGCAACTTGGCCTGATCCATGCCGATCACCATCCAAGGATGATCAAGCACACATCAGTTCAGCAGAAAATTCCTTGCCTCAGTGTCACTTCTGGATGGAAATATGTGGCCCGTTCAGGCTCACAGCACGCTGAACAAGGATCGGTCAGTCACAATTTTTTTTCTAGCTACCTAGTATTCACCCATGACTTCAATACCAAAACCTGTTCCACTCATCGACGCAAGATTGTGTCCGCTGGTGGTCGGCTTCGAACAGTCGAACAGTCGAACAGTCGAACAGTCGGGCATCGCAAAGCAGCGACCGGACCATCGCCTTTGGAGGATTCGCAGCCGGTGATTGAAGTCCTTGGGCCGTGGCCATGCAGGCTATGAGCCGTTTTCTGTTCTTGAAGATATTCAATCACCGGCAGGCTTAGTCGGTTGGCAAGAGATACCAAATGAGGTGGACATGGAAAGAGCAACAACCAGACTTCGCAAACTCATAGCGAATTCCAAGCTCATACTCGCCCCCGGCGTAGCGGATGCAATGACCGCTCGCGTCGTAGCAAAAGAGGGATTCGATGCGCTGTACATGACCGGCAGCGGCACTGCCGCCGTGCGTCTGGGCCTGCCTGATATTGGCCTTCTGACGATGACCGAGATGGTCGACAACGCCGAGCGCATCGCCGACGCGGCCGAAATCCCCCTCATCGCCGATGCGGACACAGGTTATGGCAATCCCCTGAATGTCATGCGTACGGTTCGCGCCTACGAACGCGCCGGTGTCGCCGCCATTCATCTGGAAGATCAGCAATGGCCGAAACGCTGCGGCCACCTTGCCGGCAAAACGCTGGTTCCGGTTGAGGAGATGGTCAGCAAGATCAAAGCCGCAGTCGACGCGCGCCACGACGTGGACTTCATGCTCATAGCCCGGACCGATGCCTACTCGGTCGAAGGTTATGACGCCGCCATGGACCGCGCCGCTCAGTACGTCGAGGCCGGTGCCGACATGATTTTTGTTGAAGAACTGCGCACGGTAGAACAGTTGGCCGAAGTGCCGCGCCGTTTTTCCGTGCCAGCGCTCTACAACATGGGTGGCAGCGGCAAGACCCCGTTCCTGACAGCGGATGAGATTGAAAAACTCGGCTTTAGCGTTGTGATCTATCCCAATTTCATCATGCGCGCCGCCATTTCTGCCGTGCAGGACGTGTTGCGCGAACTGAAGTCGACCGGTTCTCTCGAAAAAGTCTTCGCAAAGATCTCCGGCTATGACGAGCGTCACAATCTGCTTCGTCTACCCGAAATGATGGAACTGCAAGAACGGTACGGCGTGAGTGTTGCCCGCTCGGGCAAGGACTCCTGAATGAACGCGCCGCTCACTCTGTTCGAAAAGATCTGGAAATCGCACACCATCATTGAAGATGAAGGCGGGCAGAGTCTGCTCTACGTCGACTGGCTGCTATGCAGCGAGGGATCCGTGCATGCTTTTAATATTCTTCGGCAGGAAGGTGTCAAGGTCAGGCGGCCGAATCAGGTCATGGGCGTGGCCGATCACTATGTGGCCAGTGGCGGGCCGAGAATGGAAGATGTTGTCGACGATGAGCGCCGCAACATGATCCGGACGCTGGAGAACAATGCCCGCGAGGCCAAGGTCCGGATGTTCGGCCTGGGCGATCCATACCGTGGCATCCAGCATCTTGTCGGCCCCGAACAGGGCATGACTCAACCCGGCCTGATCGTCTTGTGCGGCGATTCGCACACCTCGACACAGGGCGCCGTGGGCGCGCTGGCCTTTAGCATCGGCGGCGAGTTGTCGCACGCGTTGGCCACACAGACGGTCTGGCAGCGCAAGCCGAAGAAAATGCGCATGTGGGTGCACGGCAGCCGTCCCGTAGGGGTTTCGGCCAAGGATGTCATCCTGGCAATCATTTCAAAGGTTGGTCACAGCGGCGCGCTGCAGCATGCCATCGAGTACGACGGCCCCGCCATACGGGCCATGTCGGTTGAAGAACGCATGACGGTCTGCAATATGTCGATCGAAGCCGGTGCTCGGTTAGGCATCATCGGCCCGGACGAAAAGACCTACGCCTATTTGAAAAACCGGCCTTACGGTCCGAAAGCTGGCGCTGACATGGATCGCGCATTAGCCTATTGGAAAACATTGCCGACCGATTCGGACGCAACTTTCGATAAGGAGCAAAGCCTGGACGCTTCAGGGCTGACTCCAATGGTGACCTGGGGTAACAGCCCGGAAGATGCCATCTCGATCGACGCAAGGGTTCCCGATCCGCGCCAAGCGTCGGATGAAAAGCACCGTATGTCCATGGAGCAGTCTCTGGACTACATGGGCCTGAAGCCCGGCACAGCAATGAAGGACATCGCGATCGATCAAGTATTCATCGGCTCCTGTACCAATGGCCGGCTTGAAGATTTGCGTGCCGCGGCGGCAGTGATTCAAGGCCGCCGCGCTGTGGTGCCCGCGCTTGTCGTGCCAGGTTCGACGCAAGTGAAATTGCAGGCTGAAGCCGAGGGGCTGGATCGCATTTTCCTGAACGCCGGTTTTACCTGGGGTGAATCCGGTTGCTCGATGTGCGTGGGCATGAACGGCGATAGCGTCGCCGAAGGCAAACGCTGCGCGTCGACGTCGAACCGCAATTTCCGTGGCCGGCAAGGTCGGGGGAGCCGCACGCATCTGCTCGGACCCGAAATGGCCGTGGCCGCAGCGCTGACCGGTCATCTGACCGATGTACGGGAATTGGTGAAATCCTGATGGACAAGTTTGTGAAGCTGACCGGCGTGGCGGCGCCTATCGATATGGATGACGTCAACACAGACCAGATCGTCCCAGCGCGACTGATGCGCAAGCCGCGTGCTGGCAACAGTTACGGGCAGTACCTGCTGCATGACCTGCGGTTCAACGAGGACGGGAGTGAGAACCGCGCGTTCGTATTGAATCAGCCCGCTTTTCGCCACGCTTGCATCTTCGTCGCTTCGCACAACTATGGGTGCGGGTCTTCCCGGCTCGGGGCGATTTACACCCACTATGACTTTGGTGTGCGCGCCATCATCGCGGTCAGCTTCGGCGATGTTTTTTTCAATAATTGCTTGAAGAATGGAATATTGGCGATCCGCCTGCCCGCCGAGGTGACCGCCGCAATACGCGGTCAACTTCGCGCCAACCCGGGCCAGACCTTGACGATCGATCTGGAGCAGCAGACCGTGACGGACGTCTTCGGCAAGGTCTACGAATTCGCCGTGGACAGCTTTGCCAAACGCTGCCTGCTGGAGGGTCTGAGCGATATTGCGCTGACCCTCAAGCGCGCGGATTTGATCGACGCGTTCGAAGAACGCCACCGTGCCGCTTTCAGCTGGCTGCCATTATCCAAATAAAGTGAGTCCAATCATGCGCTGTCTTTCGCTCATAAAGGTGCTGTATGCCGGTTTGGCATTTGCGCTGTTCCACACTGCCGGTATGGCGCAGCCCTATCCCACCGTCAAACCGATACGGATCATTGCGCCCACAGGGCCTGGCGGCTCGCTGGATACGATGGCCAGGATCGTGGCGCTCAAACTGACTCAACTCACGGGTCAGCAGGTTGTTGTGGATAACCGTCCCGGTGCCGGCGGCATCATCGGCGCAGGCGCAGTGGCGCGAGCCGCACCGGATGGATATACGCTGCTGATTGCTTCGAATGGAAATCTCGCCACGACCAAGGCTTTGTTCAAGAATGTTCCCTACGACGTCATCAAGGACTTTGTCCCCGTCGTACTGGTCGCCTATAACCCTTATGTGCTGGTCGCGAACCCGTCTCTTCCTGTCAAAAACATGGCGGGTCTGATAAAGCTGGCCAAGGAAAAGCCGGGCCAAATCAACGTTGCCTCATCCGGCAATGGCTCGACTCCCCATTTGGCGCTGGAATTGCTGAACTCGCTCGCAGGCATAAAGATGCTCCATGTGCCGTATAAAACCTCTGCCGCCGGTTTGACCAGCGTACTAAGCGGTGAAACCTCGCTCATGTTCACCGGCATCGTATCGGGCTTGCCGTTCATCGCGAACGGACGTTTGCGCGGTCTGGGCGTGGCAAGCGAGCAGGCGCTTGCGACTCTTCCGGATACGCCGGCGATCGCCGACACTGTGGCCGGTTTCGGAGCCGACAACTGGGCCGGCATTCTCATGCCGGCTGGTACGCCGCAGCCTATCGTCAACCAGATGCATGACTACATCATCAAAGTGCTGCAGATGCCCGACGTGCGCGAAAGCTTCCAACGCCAAGGCCTGGAAATCGCTGGCGGTACAGCGCAGGAATTCGGCACCTTTCTCCAAAGTGAGATCGTGAAATGGACCAAGGTCATTAACGAGGCCAATGTAAGGTCCGATTGATTGCGTCAGGCTGGAAATGGGGTCAGGTCTTGCAACCCAGCATCCAGTCCAGCAATAAAAACAAGACCTGACTCCGGGCTTGCCATGACCCCGGACTTGCCTTGCGGGAATGACCTTTGAGCCGCTCGACTTCAGGAGCCGCTCTTGAGTTAGCTCATCTGGGGTAGTGACAAATCTTCCGATGGCGACCACGGTACCACCGCAGTCAGGGGAGGCGCAGGCCTCACTTGCCGACGTTGACGATGGTGGCCTGCATGATCGCGACAACCTTGTAGTCCGGGGCTGCGCCCATGTACGCGCGAACCTCTCCGGTGCAGACAGTCAGCAGCTTGCCGGCATTCAGCACCTTGCCAATCGCCAGGAAGCGATCACCCATCGCGGGCCGCAAGAAGTTGATCTTGAATTCGGCCGTCACGACTTCGAAGCCAGCCGGAGCCTTGGTCAGCGCTGCGTAGCCACAAGCACTGTCGACGATGCTGGTGATCGCGCCAGCATGGACGTAACCATGCTGCTGCGAAAGCTGCTTCGAGAAGGGCAGCGCGATCTGAACCTCGCCTGCATCAACCAATTCGAGGCTAGCCCCGAGCGTGTCCATCAGGCCCTGCGCCTGGAAACTGGCCGAGATCCGTGCTTGTATTTCGCTCATGCCGCGATTGTGGCAGGGCGCCTGAGTTGCCGGACAGCTGACCTTGCCGGCTGCCCGTCGTCATGGTTGATCAGAGCAAGGATGGAGCGCGCCGGTTGAGACTGACACCCTGCTGCTCAGCCAAATCTGTCAGCGCGATGTGATCAATTCGAAGTGAGGAATTTGTCTGGAACTGCTGGGGCCAGCATCTCGCGGCATTTCTTTATCATCACTTCTGCTACGGGGTCAGGTTTGATTTCCAGAATATTGAGGTAGGCATTTTCTGCTGCCGAGAAATTCTTGTTTGAATAAAAACCAAAGGCGATCTCGGAGAGGGCGCAAATCTGTTTTTGAATTTCACTTGGCTGAGTTTCCTCGGATCCGTCGCGCGTGCCAAGAATCTCATAAATAATCAAATCGCCTTTGCGGCCCTTGACAGTTATTTGATCAATTGGCCTCATCCACAGTCGTTCGCCGGCTTCTTTAAACAGGGAATGACTGCCGCAGATTTGCGTGCCATATTCTTTATTCACACCCTCAAGGCGTGATGCGATATTGACGCCATCTCCCATGACTGTGTAGCTCAAGCGCTCGACCGATCCGATATTTCCAACCAAAACCGCATCAGAATGGATGCCGATTCGAACGTAGAGGGGAGGTTTCCCCTCCGAAATCAAAGTGGCGTTGAGTAGTTCCATTCTTTTTTGAGCCTTGATGGCGGCCACGCAGGCATGATAGGCATGATGGTGATCCAAAAGCGGAGCCCCCCAAAATGCCATGACAGCATCGCCGATGAATTTATCAACTGTTCCGCTTTCCTCCTTGATCGCCTGGGTCATCACTTCAAAATATGATGAAACTCGCCTTAATAATTCCCTTGATGGTGTTGACTCTGAAAGCGATGAAAAATCCTTCAAGTCGGTAAAGAGAATTGTCAAATAACGACTCTCCCCGCCGATTTCAATCGGCTTGCCGGTGCTTAGAAGATCATTAACCAGATCTCTTGGAATGTAGGATGTGAATGCCGTGATCGTGGTTGAAAGCTTTTTCACCGCGGATGAAAGCGACGATAGTTCGTAGATGTTGGTCTGTAACTGCCTGGTTTCAGGATTTTTAAAGTCAATCAAATTTTGAATGGAATTGGTGATGCTCTCGAGCGGCGTAGATATTTTTCTTGCAAATAAATAAATCAACAGTATTTGAGTAAATATCAACAACAGACCAAAGACAAGAATTATCCTGTTGTTCCGGTTGAATTCGCCTTTGAAGTCGTCCATCGGAGTGATCGCCAGCAGGGTCCACTTCTTCTCGAATTCCTCAGGCATCGAGGAGAAAACTGCAACATATTCCTTCCCGGTTTCGGGGTGTTTGAAAACCATTAGCGGGTCGGGGTTGATCGTGTGCAGCGCAATGACATAGGCGGGTAAATTGGAAGATAGCGTCGATATATTATTAAGTTCGACTTTATTGTTTATTTTTTTGAAAATGTCTTTTTGTACTGAGCTTGCAATAACTATTCCGGAGGAATCATAAATAATCCCGAGTGAGCTCTCGCTGATCGCCTGTGAAACGAGAAATTTTGATATCGTGTCCAGGGAAATATCTGCCGCGACCACCCCTGCAATTTCGCTCTTGCTGTAGAAGGGCGCCGCTACTGTAACCCCAGGGAGTCCGGTGGTGGAGAAAATATACGGTTCAGTTAGAATAAGTTTCTTCTTTGCTGCGGCCTCTTTATACCAGGGTCGTGTCCTTGCGTCATAGTCTGTCGCTTTTGTCGACGTATCAACTTTTTCTCCCTTGTCATTGACGAAAATGTAACTGTCGACAGTCCTTTCCTTGGAAATCCAGCGGAATCCATATGCCATTTCACTGGTTATTGCCTTGTCTTGTATTTTTGTATCTGCGTAAACCCGGCGAACCTGTCGGAAGGAGCCATCTTGGCTGCCTACGTACGCGGAAAGACTGCTGTCCTGTTGGCTTAAAATTGATTTAAGATAGTCCCAGGATTTTTCATTATTGAAGAAATCGTTATTGGCATTGGCCAATGAAGAGGCTGAATTAACCAGACGACGCGTTGGATTTATCAGTTCCCGGACGCTCAATGTCGTTTCAATCTTGAATCTTTCAATCAAATTTTTGGATATTGAATCGGCAATCTTATTGTTGGCTACATATACAAATACCAGTAGTCCAATAAAAGCAGGAATTATTAAAACCAGAAAAATAAATATAATGCTTGGGCTGAATTTAAATTCTGTTTTTAGCATGATCCATCCTCGATTTTCTGCTTGAATTCAAAGTTTTAGTCTGACGCGAGCTTGACCTTGGCGCTGATGCTTATCACGGCGCCAGCGACAACTGGTCGCTGAGAATCGGACTGTCCGGAATTAACCCGCACCTGTTTAAAAACCACTTGCCGGCAATTCGGCGGATTCTGTCTTTGAAACAGTGAAAAAAAATCAGTATTTACCCAATGTTTGAGCCGTGGAGGGAATCAGGTGGTTCGGGCGGCCTGGTTCACACGGCGCAATGGCCTTATCGCAGCGCTGGTTGCATTTTCGCGCTTCAGGCCTACCGCAGTTCTGAATTGGGCGGTATTGACCGCTTCATCCAACAACATTGCAAGTGCAGCAGGCGCTGTGGCACTTTCATTCCGGCAGGTTGCCACAAGCCATGTCGAAAGCACTTCGGCTGAGATCGACCCCATGCTTCTCGGCCAATTTACAAGTCGCCGTCATTGGTCCAGTTTTCGACGCTGAGGCCGGGGTAGTCCTTGAAATCAACTTCGTTGTTGGTCACGAGCGTGACGCCAACGCTGACCGCGTGGGCAGCGATCAGTTGGTCCAGGGTGTCACGGCGCCGGTCACGCACGGCGGCTCGCAAGACTCCGAAACTTTCTGCATCGGATTCAGTGAATGGCAGCACGGGGATGCGACTGATCAGCAGCGCTAGCACGCGTGCGTCCTGCTCACGGTGCACCGATTGAATCTCCAGCCCTGCGCACAGTTCGGCGTAACTCACCACCGACATCACCGCACTGCCTTGTGCCAAGTTCGCCAGGCGGAGCAAGACTTGAGGCGGCCGGCGTTTGATGATGTAGATGCAGATGTTGGTATCGAGCATGTAGCGCATGGCTCAACCCTGCGCCTTGTCCATTCCGGAGTCGACAGCAGCGCCCCATTTGCTACCGCCACTCCAGTCGCGGTCGCGTTGCTCATGAAACTCCCGGCCTTCAGCCATGAAATCGGGGCTGAACATGGCCAGGATGTGGGTCAGGTCACCGATGGTTTCCTGTGCCACCCGGCGCAGCACCAAGGTGTTGCCTACGCATTCGATCTCGATGTCTTGAGCCGCATCGACAAAGCCGAGTTCCTTGGGGATGCGTACGGCCAGGGAATTGCCGCTTTTGAAGACACGGGTCAACATGATGTTTCTCTTTGGTTGAATGTATATACAGGATATACGGTGTTGGGCTGGAAAGCAACCGGGCCGGTCTGTATTCGAGAGGAAGCAGAAGGACCCCTTCGCATTGAAATCTGACCCAATTCAATCTTGTTTTTGAGGTGATCCTGGGCTGCGCCTTCTAGCCACCATCCCGACCAAGGCAGAAATCCCGGTATGGCGAGCGCCTTCGCTGAGCTCGGCGTCGTATTCAGTCAGCAGGGTGATGTCGAGCTCAGCCAGTTCTTCGCGCAGCAGGTCGGCGGTGTACAGATGCGACAGCAGGCCAGGGCCGCCGGTTTTGTACTCGAGCTGCTTCGGGCCATAACCTTGCAGCAGCAGAATGCCGCCAGGTTTGAGGCTTTGCACGATGTTGTCGAACATGCGCTGGCGCATCAGCGGTTCGGCGAACTGCACAAAGATCGCCACCACGCCGTCATAGGTCTCCGGCAGCCATGCATGGGCGTCGCAGTCGCTGACCTGGTAGTTGACCGTCACGCCATGAGCGGCAGCCAGGCGCTGCGCCTTGGCTACGCCAACTTCAGCCACGTCAAAGGCGTCGACTTGCAGACCCTGGCGCGCCAGCCAGACGCTGTTGCGGCCTTCGCCGTCGGCAACGCAGAGTACGCGGCCGCCTTCGCGCAGCTGCCTGGCCTGCGCGCGCAGGAATTCATTCGGCTCGCGGCCGAACAGGTAGTCCTCACCGGCAAAGCGTTTATTCCAGATGCCGGCGCCGTCGGCGAATGGGTTGGGTGTCATGTGAAGGCCTTTGGGTTGTGGGGCGGACCGCTTGCAGCGCGCTGCGTGGGCTACTCAAACGCCGGCAGGGCGGGTTTGACGATTGGTCTGCCTGCGGCGATCCAGGCGTCGATGCCACCGGCGATGGACTTCACATTCAAGTAGCCCATGTCGTGCATTGCGCAGGCCGCCAATGCTGCGCGACCACTGGTCTTGCAATACAGGACGATCTTGAGATCGCGTGAACTCAGCGCCGGGCTGCTGCTGAGCTTGAACTCCAGCATGCCGCGCGAGGCATGGATGGCCCCGGGCAGATGGCCGGCCGCGAATTCATCCTGCTCGCGAACGTCGATCAATACATCGGCCTCGAGAATCGCTTGATCGACATCGCCGAGGGCGACTTCCTGGGTCCGGGATTTCGCCGCGGCCACCAGATCATGGGCTGTTTTCATCGGGTACTCCTTGATTTCAATGGATGGTTTTTCCTTGGAGCCAAGAGTACCTGGTCATAGCTCCCAATCGAGCAAGCTGAGTCCATCGATACGGCTGAACTCACGGGTGTTGTGTGTCACCACCGTCAGCCCATGCGCGAGGCCGGTGGCGGCGATCAGCATATCGTTGGCTCCGATCGCAGCGCCTTTGGCGGTGAGCATTGCGCGCAATTGGCCATAGGTCTGCGCACAGCTGTCGTCAAAGGGCAGACTGCGCATCGCCTCGAAAAAGGTCTGCAAGCGCTGCAGGTTTGCGGGGACGCGAGCGCTGCGGTAGGCCCCATAAAGCAGTTCCGCCTTGACGATGCTGCAAAGCGCCAAGTCAGAGGGGAGATGCGAAAAAAATCTTCTTCTGACGCCCGGGTGACTGTCGTTGAGCAACTGGATACATGTGTTGCTGTCGAGCAGAAACTTCATGCCAGTTCGATCCGCTCTTCAGCCATGCCGGCTGGCTCAAACTCGATGGGCGAACGCAAGGCCAGCGGACCAAACAAGGACGCTTCGAATCCTTCGGGCCAGCCCGCATCAACATCGCGCTTGACCAGTTCCGCCAGATAGGCTGACACACTCAACCCGGCCCGTTCTGCCTGGCGCTGCACCTGGCGGGCGGTGGTTTCCGGCACATAGCAGTGAAGTTGTGGCATGGCAGACTCCTTATATGTGGCAAATATACCGTCATGCATATTGCGGGGTCAAGTTGTGTTGCGTGCCTGAGCGCTTGCCCCATCCCCGCCGCTTGATCTGGCCAAAATGCTAAGCTCGTTCAGCTTCAAAGGCCCCGAATCATGCAAATCTCCCGCATCGATCACATCGTCCTCACCGTTGCCGACATCGACGCGACCTGCGAGTTCTACAGTCGCGCGTTGAACATGCAGGTCCTGACCTTTGGTGCCGGGCGCATCGCGCTTTCCTTCGGTCAGCAGAAGATCAACCTGCACCAGGCTGGCAAAGAGTTCGAACCCAAGGCCATGCGTCCAACGCCCGGTTCAGCGGATATTTGCCTGATCACCGAGACACCGATCAGCCAGGTCATGCTGCATCTGCAGGCTTGCGGGGTGGATTTGCTGGAAGGCCCGGTGCGCAGGACCGGCGCGACCGGCCCGCTGCTGTCGGTCTACTGCAGGGATCCGGACAGCAATTTGATCGAAGTCTCGAACTACATCGAAGCCTGAAGACCACCGATTTCGTGACCCAGCCGGAGCACCGCATGAGCCAGCCAGAGCGCTTCAAGACCTTTGCCGAGTTTTATCCTTTCTACCTCGAAGAGCATGCCAACCGGACTTCCCGGCGGCTGCATTTCATTGGCACCAGCATCGCTTTGGCGCTGCTGATTGCTGCGCTGGTCCTGCAGATCGGCTGGCTGGTCGCGCTGGCCATCGTGCAGGGCTACGCCTTTGCCTGGGTCGGCCATTTTTTCTTCGAGCACAACAAGCCGGCAACCTTCAAATATCCGCGCTTCAGCTTCATCGGCGACTGGCGCCTCTGGTGGGAAATCCTCAGCCGGAAGATTCCGTTCTAGACGTTAACCAGATGCTCGGCCATGTCGGCGAAGGCGCGCAGCATGCCGGCGCGCAGGCCCTCGTCAGCCACCTGCTCGGTCAGCGCCTGGTGCATGCAGAGCATCCATTGGTCGCGCTCAGCCGGGCCGATCGCAAAAGCGGCATGGCGCATGCGCAGGCGTGGATGACCACGTTCACGGATATAGAGCGGCGGGCCACCGAACCAGCCGCTGAGGAATTTGTAGAGGCTGTCGCTGCTGCCTTCCAGGCTTTGGGGATGCAGGCGCCGCACGCCATAGGCCTCGGGTAGTTCATCCATCAGGGCATAAAAGCGTTCGACCAGGGCCAGGATGGCAGGCGCGCCACCCAATCTGGCGTAGACGCTGTCGGCCGGGATCTGCGGGTCTTGCGAGGTTTCGTTCATTTCTTGAATTGACTCATGGGTCGGCTTGCCGTTCAGTTGCTGATCCAGCCCATACCGCGCGCCAGCATCAGCAGGGCAACCACTGCGCTCAGGGCCGCGAAGCCGCGCTGCAGCAGGGCAGGTGGCAGGCTTTTGGCGAAGCGCCTGCCGACCCAGAGCGCGATCACCGCCGACGCAGCGAAACTGCCGGCCAGCGACCAGTCGAGCTGACCCTGGCCATGGCTGGCAAGCAGGCCCGAGGTCGATGCCATCGCGATCACTGCCAGCGAGGTTGCAGCGATGCTGCGGACGTCAAGGTCGGTGTAGCGTGTCAAGGCGGGGACGATGATGAAGCCGCCGCCGACGCCGAGCAGGCCTGACAACAGTCCGGCGACGACGCCGGTGCTGCCGAGCACCCGGGCGCAGGGCGCGGTCCATTGGATCCTGCCATCCCCCGGGTCGATATTGCAGGGGTGATGATGCACCGGTCTTGGCTGGCTGAGGCTGGGAGCAGCCGCAAGGCTGATTTTGACCATGCGCCAGGAGGTCCAGGCCAGGATGAGGGCGAATGCCAGCATCAAACTGCGTCCCGGCAGACGCTGTGCCAGCCAGACGCCCAGTGGCGCGGTCAGCATCGCCAGCGTACCGATCAACGCTGCCGCCCGATAGCGGACGATGCCTTCACGCAGGCCCAGCAAGGCGCCTAAAACCGCCGCAGCAGCCACCGCCAGCAAGGCGATAGGTGCGGCCTGCTGCACGCTCAAGTGCAGAACAAAGATCAGCAAGGGCACTGCCAGCACGCCGCCGCCGGCCCCGGTCAGCGCCATCACCAGACCGACGAAGCCGCCGAGCATGCCGCCGATCAGCAATTGGGATGACAGGTTCAGCATGATGGGCGGGGGTTGTCTGGCATGGGCGCATTATTCACTGCCCAGCGCCTTTCAAGACCGAATCAGCAGCGCCCGATCGCTACCTGAAGGTCGTCGCGCAGGCGGCGCAGCGTCAGCAGTTCATGCGCGGGCGCTTGCAAGGCTGGCCAAAGCAATGCAACCAGGTCATCGGCGCTGCTCTCGATGTCGACCTGGCGCTGGGTGATGATGGCTTCCCACAGCATATGTTCCATCGGGCCGAATACCAGCGAGCGCAACAGGCGCAGCGGGATGTCCTGGCGCAACTCGCCGCTGGCCTGGCCGCGCGCCAGCAGGTCCATCAAGGGTGCGGTATAGCGCCGCTGCAGCGCGACAAACTCTTCGCCGAGTTCAAGCCCCTTGCTGCGGCCTTCGGACAGCACCAGCGCGCATAGATCGGTGCCCTGGATCAGGAACAGGCGCAAATGGGTGCGAACGAGGAACTGCAGTTGCTCGCGCAAGGGCCGCTCGCGCGGCAGACCGGTTTCGACCGTGGCGATGATTTCGTCATACCAATCGCCAACAACGCGCATGCAGAGTTCGCGCTTGCCGCGAAAATAGGTGAAGACGGTGGCTTCTGAAATACCCAGTCGCTGGGCGATTTCGATGGTGGTGGCGCGCTCGTAGCCGCGTTCGGCAAAGACCTCGCGGCTGACGCGCAGAATGTCTCGAACTCGCTGCTCGGCCTTGGCGCTGGCCGGCGCGCGGCGCTGCTTGACTGCAATGTCGGGGCTGGTAGGCATTTGGCTTCCTTTATATTGAGTAAAACTCAATAAGCTGAATTGGCGATTTTATCGCTAGAATGTTTCGCTCAACTCAAGCTGCCGAAGAATTTTGCAAAAGTGAAATTCTCAGACTTTTTGAGTAAAGCTCATTCAAGGCGGACTGACCGGGAAACAATATGGCGATCCTCAGCACAAAGCTCAACGCCCGTTCGGCTGATTTCAGGTCGAACGCCCAAGTCATGCGTGAGTTGCTCGACGATTTGAACCTGCGTCTGGAGCGCATCGCCCAAGGCGGTGGTACGGCGGCGCGGGCCAAGCATCAGGGCCGTGGCAAGTTGCTGCCGCGCGACCGGGTCGAGATGCTGCTTGACCCCGACACGCCGTTTCTGGAACTGGCGCCGCTGGCCGGGCTGAATATGTACGACAACGCGGCGCCGGGCGGTGGCCTGATCGCAGGTATCGGGCGCGTTGCGGGTGTCGACTGCATGATCGTCTGCAACGACGCGACGGTGAAGGGCGGCACCTATTACCCGATCACGGTCAAGAAGCATTTGCGCGCCCAGGAAATTGCCCAGCAGAACCGTCTGCCCTGCGTTTATCTGGTCGACTCGGGAGGTGCGAATTTGCCGAACCAGGATGATGTGTTCCCGGATCGTGATCATTTCGGCCGCATTTTCTACAACCAGGCGCAGTTGTCGGCCGCTGGCATTCCGCAGATCGCCGTGGTGATGGGGTCCTGCACGGCGGGCGGCGCTTATGTGCCGGCGATGAGCGACGAGACCATCATCGTCAAGGACCAGGGCACGATATTTCTGGGCGGGCCGCCGCTGGTGAAGGCTGCCACCGGCGAGGTCGTCAGCGCCGAGGATCTGGGCGGCGGCGATGTGCATACGCGCTTGTCCGGCGTGGCCGACCATCTGGCCAACGACGACCTCCATGCGCTGGCGCTGGCGCGGCGCTCGGTAGCCGGGCTGAACTGGCGCAAGCAGCATCAGCAGTTGCTGCAAATGCCGCGGGCCCCGCTGCTTGATGCGACAGAGCTGCACGGCGTGATTCCGACCGATACGAGGAAACCGTTCGATGTGCGCGAGGTGATCACCCGTGTGGTCGACGGCAGCGAGTTTGACGAGTTCAAGGCCCGTTATGGCGCGACGCTGGTTTGCGGCTTCGCTCATATCGAGGGCATGCCGGTCGGCATCATCGCCAACAACGGCATCTTGTTCACTGAGAGCGCCAACAAGGGCGCTCATTTCATCGAGCTTTGCTGCCAGCGCAAGATTGCGCTGGTGTTCCTGCAGAACATCACCGGCTTCATGGTCGGGCGCAAATACGAGAACGAAGGCATTGCGCGCGCCGGGGCGAAGATGGTGACGGCCGTGGCCTGCGCTGCGGTGCCCAAGTTCACGATCATCATCGGCGGCAGTTTCGGCGCTGGCAATTACGGCATGTGCGGCCGCGCATTCGGTCCGCGTTTCCTGTGGATGTGGCCCAACGCCAGGATTTCGGTGATGGGTGGCGAGCAGGCTGCGGCGGTGCTGGCGACGATCAAGCGCGACGGTATCGAAGCCAAAGGCGGCGCCTGGACTGCCGAAGAGGAAGAAGCGTTCAAGTCTCCCATCCGTCAGCAATACGAAGACCAAGGCCATCCATACTATGCTTCCGCCCGGCTCTGGGACGATGGCGTGATCGATCCGGCCGACACCCGCCGGGTGCTGGCGCTGGGCTTGAGTGCGGCGCTGAATGCACCGATTGCCGAAACGAAATTCGGCGTGTTCCGCATGTGAGGACCATGGACAAGTTGCTGAAAATTCAAACACAGGATCATGTCGTTCGCGTCACGCTGAACCGGCCTGAAGTCCGCAATGCTTTCAACGCGGCCTTGATCAGCGAAATGACCGAAGCCTTTGCCGGCTTTGGGCAAGACAAGACGCTGCGCGCCGTGCTGCTGGGCGCCGAGGGCAAGGCCTTTTGCGCCGGGGCCGATCTGAACTGGATGAAGGACATGGCCGGCTTCAGCCGCGATGAGAATCTGGCCGATGCCGGCAAACTCGCCGAGATGCTGTGGACCGTCTACAACTGTCCGCTGCCGGTGATCGCGCGGGTGCAGGGCGATGTCTATGCCGGCGGCGTCGGCCTGGCGGCGGTCTGCGACATTGTGGTGGCGGTGGATAGCGCCGGTTTTTGCCTGTCCGAGGCCAAGCTCGGTTTGCTGCCCGCCACGATCGGCCCTTATGTCATCCGGGCAATGGGCGAGCAGGCGTCGAGGCGCTATTTCGTCACTGCCGAGCGCTTCAGTGCCGCCGAGGCCTGCCGGCTTGGTCTGGTGCATGAAATGACTTCGGCTGAGGGTTTGGACGCGAAGGTCGACAGCCTGCTGGCAGCGATCGTCGCCAACGGCCCTGACGCGGTGCGCGCTTGCAAGGCGTTCGTACAGGAGATTGCGCAGCAGCCGATCACGCCAGAGCTGCGCGCCGCGACGGTCAGCCGCATCGCCGATATTCGCGCCAGCGCCGAAGGCCGCGAAGGCGTGCAATCGTTTCTCGACAAGCGCCGGCCCTCGTGGTTGCAATGATGGCTGCGGTCTTGAAGCCGATGACGAGGTCATCTGATTTGAGCAAGCTGGCTTCCCGCAGTCTGGCGGCCGTCTGGCATCCCTGCACCCAGATGGCGCGTGCTGCTGTGGTGCCGCCGTTGGCGATCACGCGCGGCGAAGGCGCCTGGCTATTTGACGAAGAAGGGCGGCGCTATTTCGACGCCAACAGCAGCTGGTGGGTCAATCTGTTCGGCCATTGCGATGCGCGGATCAATGAAGCGATCAAGCAGCAGCTCGACCTCTTGCCGCATGTGATGCTGGCCGGCTGCACCCATGAGCCGGCCGTCTTGTTGGCGGAAAAGCTCAAGGCTTTGACTGGTGATGCGCTCGGGCATTGTTTCTTCGCCAGCGACGGCGCCTCGGCGGTCGAGATTGCGCTGAAGATGAGCTTTCACAGTTGGCGCAATCTGGGCCAGACCGACAAGCGCGAGTTCGTCTGCATCCGGCATGGCTATCACGGCGAAACGATCGGTGCATTGGCCGTCACCGACGTGGCGGTGTTCCGCGACGCCTATGACCCTTTGTTGATGCGCGCCCATGTCGCCGCCTCGCCCGATTCGCGCCAGGGCCCCGACGCCCAAGCACTGGCGTTGGCCGATTTGCGCCGCATCCTGACCGAGAGAAACGGTCATGTGGCCGCGCTGATCATCGAGCCGCTGGTGCAATGCGCAGCCGGCATGGCGATGCATGAACCGTCCTATCTGCGCGGCGTGCGCCATCTTTGCGATGAATTCGGCATCCATCTGATCGCCGACGAGATCGCGGTCGGCTGCGGGCGCAGCGGCACATTCTTCGCCTTCGAACAGGGTCAATGCGGATGGCCAGATTTCATCACCTTGTCCAAGGGCATCAGCGGTGGCACGCTGCCTCTGTCGCTGGTGCTGACGACTGAAGCAGTGTTCCAAAGCTTCTGGAGCGAGGATGTCGCGCGCGGTTTTCTGCATTCGCATTCCTATACCGGCAATGCGCTGGCCTGCGCAGCGGCGAACGCGGTGCTCGACCGCTTTGCCAGCGATGCCGTGCTGGAGAAAAACCTTGAGCAGGCGGCTTTGCTGGCCGCAGCTTTCGCTCCTTTGGCCGACGACCCGCGGGTCGAACATCTGCGCCAGCGCGGCATGATTCTGGCGTTTGATCTGCGCGTTGAGTCGGCGGGCGAGCGCTTTTCCGAGCGTTTCCATCTGGCGGCGCGCGAGCGCGAATTGCTGATCCGGCCGATCGGCCGCACCGTCTACCTGATGCCACCTTATCTGATCGACGCTGCGACGGCGCAGTTCCTGTTCGATACGGTGCTGGCCACGCTCGATGAGGTCTGCGATGTTGCTTGAGCATCTCGGCAACAAGTTGCAGGCACTGGCCGCGGCTGACCAGATTCGCTCGCTGCGCGTTGCGGTAACGGCCGCAGCTCCGACGCAAACCTTGCTCGGACCGGGTGGCAGCGCGCGCGAACTGCTGATGTTCTGCAGCAATGACTACCTCGGCCTGGCCGCCCATCCAGCATTGGCTCAAGCGCTGGCTGAAGGTGCGAGGCTGTACGGCGCCGGCTCGGGATCTTCGCACCTGATCAGCGGTCATTCACTGGCACACGATCAGCTTGAACAGGCTTTGGCTTGCTGGGTCCGGCCGAATATTCCCCACGCGCAGGCGCTGTTTTTTTGCACCGGCTATATGGCCAATCTGGCCGTGCTGAGCGCCTTGGGCGACGCCGGCGCCGTGATCTTTTCCGAGCAGCTGAACCATGCCTCGCTGATCGACGGCATGAAGCTGGCCAAGGCCGCAGTGCAGCGTTTTGCCCACCGTGACATGGTGCAACTCGAAGCGCTGCTGGCTGCCAGCGATGCAGCAATCAAGCTGATCGTCACCGATGCGGTCTTCAGCATGGACGGTGATCTGGCGCCGCTGGACCGATTGCTGGCGCTGGCCGAGGTTCATGACGCCTGGCTGGTGGTCGACGATGCGCATGGCTTCGGTGTGATCGGGCCTCAGGGGCGTGGCACGCTGGCGCATTTCGGCCTGTGCAGCCAGCGTTTGATCCTGGTCGGCACCTTGGGCAAGGCCGCTGGCGTGGCAGGCGCTTTTGTCGCCGCGCACCCGACCATCATCAACTACCTGATCCAGGCGGCCCGGCCTTATATCTTCACCACTGCGGCACCACCGGCTTCGGCTCATGCCCTGCTGACAAGCCTTGAGCTGATGGCCTCCAGCGAGGGCGAACAGCGGCGTGCCAGGCTGCGCGAATTGCAGCAACAGCTGCGCGCGGGTTTGACCGATCTGCTGAACGATTACCCGCAATTGGGCTGGACCTTGCCCGACTCGCAGACCCCCATCCAGCCTTTGATCATCGGCAGCAATGCTGCCGTGATGCAGTTGGCTGCGCGGCTGGAGCAGGCTGGTCTGCGTGTTCCTGGCATCCGGCCACCGACCGTGGCGCCCGGCACCGCGCGGCTGCGCATCACCTTGAGCGGCAGCCACCAAGCGGCCGACATTGAGCGCCTGCTGGTGGCGCTGCGTGAGGCGGCCTATGAGGCGGCACATGAGGCGGCACATGAGGCTGCGGAGTCCTCGGCATGAAGGGTTTTTTCATCACCGGCACCGACACCGAAATCGGCAAGACCTGCGTCAGCGCCGGCCTGACCCATCTGGCGGCCCAGGCAGGCTTGCGCGC
Organism: Roseateles toxinivorans; assembly: GCA_945898095.1. Taxonomy (GTDB): domain Bacteria; phylum Pseudomonadota; class Gammaproteobacteria; order Burkholderiales; family Burkholderiaceae_C; genus Paucibacter_A; species Paucibacter_A toxinivorans_A. The sequence continues at coordinate 25,583 of CAMDHE010000061.1, forward strand.
CGCTGCGATCAAGCCTGTGGCGGCCGGCCAGGATTGGCTGGACGGCCGCTGGGTCAATGAAGATGTTCTGCGCCTGAAGGCCGCGAGCAATATCGATCTGAGCGACGCTGAAGTCGGCCCGTTGCAGCTGCGCACGGCATGCGCGCCGCATATCGCCGCCAAGCTCGAAGGCCGCAACATTGTTCGCGCCGATCTGCTGGCCGCAGTCCGTTCGGTCGGCGCACGCGCCGACATGACGATTGTCGAAGGCGTCGGCGGTTTTCGCGTGCCTTTGAATCCGGGCTGGGATACCGCTGATCTGGCGGTCGATCTGGCCTTGCCGGTGATCCTGGTGGTTGGTCTGCGGCTGGGCTGCATCAACCATGCGCTGCTGAGCGCCGAAGCGATCCGAGCCCGTGGCCTGACACTAGCTGGATGGGTTGCCAATTGCGTCGACCCCGAGATGGCCCATCTGGCCGACAATCTAGAAACTTTGGCCGACCCCGTGCATGGCTTGCAAGCCGAATGCTGGGGCTATGTGCCGCGACTTGTTCAACCCGATCCTGCGGCAGTGGCCGCCCACCTGTCCAGGCAAATGCTGCTGGCATTCATCAAAGCCCAATGAATCAAATCAACACCATCACCCCAACGCGCGACGCAGACCGCCTGAACAACAAGCCATGGACGGTGAACGAAGTCGTGGCCTTGTATGACCTGCCGTTCAACGACTTGATGTTCCGCGCGCAGAACGTGCACCGCGAGCATTTCGATGCCAATGCGGTGCAGTTGTCGACGCTGCTGTCGATCAAGACCGGCGGCTGCGAAGAGGACTGCGCCTATTGCCCGCAGTCTGCTCATTTCGACACCGGCCTGAAGGCCGAAAAGCTGATCCCGCTGCAGGAAGTGCTGGAGGCGGCGCGCGCCGCCAAGGCCAATGGCGCGACGCGCTTTTGCATGGGTGCGGCCTGGCGCTCGCCCAAACCGCGTCACCTCGAAGCCATCGTCTCGATGGTTTCCGAAGTCAAGGCGCTGGGTCTGGAGACCTGCTTGACCGCCGGCATGCTCGGCGATGGCCAGGCTGAAACCTTGCGTGACGCCGGGCTTGATTACTACAACCACAACCTCGACACTTCGCCCGAGTTCTACGGCCAGATCATCACCACCCGCACTTACCAGGACCGGCTCGACACCCTCGACCGGGTACGCAATGTGGGGCTGAAGGTCTGCAGCGGCGGCATCGTCGGCATGGGCGAAACCCGCCGCCAGCGCGCCGGGCTGATCGTGCAACTAGCCAATCTGAATCCCTATCCGGAATCGGTGCCGATCAACAACCTGGTCAAGGTCGAAGGCACGCCGCTGGCCGATGCCGAACCGCTCGATCCCTTCGAGTTCATCCGGTCGATTGCGGTGGCACGGATCACCATGCCACGTGCGATGGTGCGCTTGTCGGCCGGACGCGAGGAAATGCCCGAAGCGATGCAGGCGCTGTGCTTCCTGGCTGGCGCGAACTCGATGTTCTATGGCGACAAGCTGCTGACGACGAGCAACCCGCAGGCTGAGAAGGACAGGGCGCTGCTGGATCGCTTGGGCATGCGTTGCGCAACCGAGGAGAAGTTGGTGTCGCAGAAGGCTGATTGCGACAAGTTGTCGTTTCACGCGCACTGAGGTCGGGTTTCATGGGCATCGTTGGCTTGCCTGGACCGATGCCGGGAGTTCGCCCCGGCGGGCGACCTTCTTTCTTGGGCGTCCAAGAAAGAAGGCAAAGAAACCGCCCCTGCCGCATGGCCCTTCGGGTCCGCTCGGATGCTCAGGTTTACCGGGCTGCGCCCAACTCACTGCGCTACGCTGTGTTCAAACAAGGGGCGCGAATTCAGTCTTTGAAGTCGCTCCGCGACGCCCGACAAACCTTCCGCTCCTCGCCCATGCAGAAGGGGAACCCCGGAATACTTACAAGTCTCGACTTGAACACCACGACTTGGTGCTTTCGCTCGACCCAACGTTGAAGCTACACAGATGAAGATCGGTTTTGTTTCATGTCGGCCTATCTAAGGATGCTCTGCCTAACCCCTCACGGCTTGTGCTAGCGCGGCCCCGGGCGGTCTGCGGCGTTGCATTTATTGCCAATAGCACGCGCTATTGGCCGCAAAATGCGCCTTGCATCCCATCCCGGTCCGCACTGCACACATCCGCGTTGAGTTATGCAGAGCATC